>NZ_JBISDG010000001.1:0-147905 GCF_044472985.1 Roseovarius salis
ATCGGCGTAGGCAGGAAAAACTGGCTGTTCGCAGGATCGGACACCGGTGGCGAAACACTGGCGCGCGCGATGACCGTGATCGAAACCGCGAAGATGAACGGCCTCGATCCTCAGGCTTACCTCGCCGACGTCTTCGACAGGATCCACGATCACCCGAACAAGCAGCTCGACCAGCTGTTGCCGTGGAACTGGAAGCCAAAAGCTGCGCAATCCCCCGAAACCGCAGCCGCCTGAAATTACAAGGCGGCTCTCAGCGGGCGGTTACCATCAAGTCGACTTCAAGCTTCTCGAACAGCGACACGCCTTCCTCGACTGAGATTGACGAGTCAGCGGTCGCGGCGGAAGTGAACCGCGCCGGGTTTTGAACCGCGCCGGGTTTGCCGGAGGCTGATTTCAGTTAGTTACGCCGCCATGGTCTGAGTTTCCAGAGTGGCGTGGTGATTTGCTTCGGCCTCTGCTGGCGGGATGTTCCCGATGGGTTCCAGCAGGCGGCGGTTGTTGAACCAATCGACCCATTCGAGTGTGGCGTATTCCACGGCATCGAAGCTGCGCCATGGCCCACGGCGATGAATGACCTCTGCCTTGAAAAGACCGTTGATCGTCTCGGCCAAAGCATTGTCGTAGCTGTCCCCGACGCTGCCGACCGACGGTTCAATGCCCGCCTCCGCCAGGCGTTCGGTGTATTTGATCGAGAGGTATTGCGACCCGCGATCCGAGTGATGCACCAGCCCCGCGCCCGGCCGCCGCTGATGAACGGCCTGTTCCAGGGCATCGAGCACGAACCCGGCATGGGCCGTGCGGCTCACGCGCCAGCCCACGATGCGGCGCGCGAAGGCATCGATCACGAATGCCACATAGACGAAGCCCTGCCAGGTCGCGACATAGGTGAAATCGCTGACCCACAGCATGTCCGGCGCAGGCGCGCGGAACTGACGGTTCACCTTATCCAACGGGCAGGGCTGGGTGTTATCCGGCATCGTCGTCCTGACCTTCTTGCCCCGAATGACACCTTCGAGCCCCATCTCCCTCATCAGCCGTGCCACCGTGCATCTGGCCACATCAAAGCCTTCCCGGCGCATCTGATGCCAGACCTTGCGCACGCCGTAGACCTTGAAATTGTCATCGAACACGCGCTCGATCTCGGGGCGCAGTTCCGCGTCCCGCCTGGCCCGATCCGAGCGCAGATCAGGGTCGGCCCGCTTGACCAGATGGTCGTAATAGGTGGACGGGGCAATCGGCAGGTGCTTGCAGATCGGCTCGACCCCGAGCTCTCCACGGTGATCGTCGATGAAGGTGATCATGACTTCGGTCGGCGGTCGAGCTCCGCCTGGGCAAAATACGCGCTGGCCTTGCGGAGGATCTCGTTCGCCTGCCTCAGCTCCCGGTTCTCCCGTTCCAGCGCCTTCAGCCGCTCGGCCATCTCGGTCGTGACACCGGCCCGCTCACCTCGATCCACCTCGGCCTTCTTGACCCAGTCGTTCAGTGTCTGCGGCGCACAGCCGATCTTCGCCGAAACCGACAGGATCGCCGCCCAACGGCTCTCATGCTGCCCGGCATTGTCCAGAACCATGCGAACCGCACGCTCGCGGACTTCAGGGGAATACTTGTTCGTGGTCTTGCTCATGATGCTCCATCCTACTCAGGAGTTGAAGCCTCCGGCAAACCCGGCGCGGTTCAAATCCCGGCCTGGGGGCAGCCGGCAATCCTTCCTGATTGATGCACATTTTGGTGCACAAAAAGATTATACATTAAGCAATTTCAATAAATTAGCCCGTTCGCTCAAACCTGACAATTTTCTTACGGGCTGCCACTCTTACCGCTCAAATGCTTGAAATCGATGACAATCACATCCCGGGGAGATCCGTGTGCCTGTCGTCGTCCGCGCCGCTCGCGTTCTTCGGGCGCGCATTGACGCGAAAGGCTTTCCTTGCCGCTCACGCCTGCGGATGTCATCGCCTATGCGCCCCCATTGCGCCGAAGCCGGGCATGGCTCAGCGGATAGGACAACACCGCCAACGCCATGCCCAACACCAGGACCGTCGCGGCCAGTTGGGCCGCGTTCTCGGCATCGACGCCTGCGTAGACGACATAGAAAGCGCCCGTGAAAAAGGCCGGCACCGGCAGCACCGCCACCACGTAAAGCACCCAGAAGGCCGCGCGGCTCTTGAACCGGCGCGCCGCGGCGTAAGCGCAGCCCCACACCGCCATGTAGATGCAGATGATCGTGACAAGCATGGCCGAACCATAGCGTGAAAGGCGCATCCGTCACACGCAGGATTGCCGCCGCGGGTCCCGCCCTTTGCACGGGGCGGGGCGGCCCGTTGTCACGCGCACGCTCTCAGGCCATGCCCGCGCGCACCAGCCGGTCCGCCAGGGCACTGTAGGCCTCCGCCATCGGGCCCTCACCCGTCGCGACGGGCGTGCCCGCATCGCCGGCCAGCCGCGTGTCCAGGTCGATGGGCAGCTCGGCCAGCAGGGGGATGCCCAGCTTGTCGGCCTCGGCCCTGACACCGCCCGTGCCGAAGATGTGTTCCTCGTGCCCGCAGTTGGGGCACTTGTAGACCGACATGTTCTCGATCAGGCCCAGCACCGGCGTCTTGAGCGTGTCGAACATGTTCATCGCCTTGCGTGCATCCAGCAGGGCCACGTCCTGCGGCGTGGACACGACGATCGCGCCGGTCGGCTGCGCCCGCTGGCAAAGCGTCAGCTGCACGTCGCCGGTGCCGGGCGGCAGGTCGACGATCAGCACGTCCAGCTCGCCCCAGTTCACCTGGCTGATCATCTGTTGCAGCGCGCCCATGAGCATGGGCCCGCGCCAGACCACCGCCTGGTCGGGGTCGAGCATCAGCCCGATCGACATGAAGGTCACGCCATGGGCCGTCAGCGGCTCGATGATCTTGCCGTCCGGGCTGGCGGGGCGCTTGGATTCGCCCATCATGCGCGGCTGGCTGGGGCCGTGGATATCTGCGTCCAGCAGACCGACGCGGCGCCCCTGCCGGGCAAGCGCCACGGCCAGGTTGGATGATACCGTGGACTTGCCGACCCCGCCCTTGCCGGATGCCACGGCGAGAATCGAGCGGACATTGTCGGGGCGGATCGAGGTGTCGCCGCCCTTGGGATGTCCGCCGATCTTGAGAGAGGGGGCCGACTGGTCCTTTGCCGTCTGCTTGGGCTGCTGTGTCGGCGCGGTCAGCGCGACCGAGGCGCTCTCGACGCCCTCGACGGACGCCGCGGCCCGCTCCGCCGCGGCGCGCAGCGGCTCCATCTGCTTTGCGACCTCGGCGTTCGGTGCCTCTATCACGAATCGCGCCTTGCCGCCCTCGACGGCCAGCGCGCGCACGAGATCACGCGACACCAGGTTTCCCCCGTCGGGCAGCTCCAGCTGCCTGAGCCGCTCAAGGATGGCTTCACGAATTTCCGTCATGCCCGTTCTCCCATCAGTCCTGCCGCAAGAGGTGGCAGAAATTTCCCCATGCGCAAGGGGCCGTCATGACGCGCCGAAAATAACGGCGGGATGCCCGATTTTAGGTCAGTGAAGCTTATGCATTTGCTGCATAGCAGCAATGTTGTCGCAGGGGATTGTGCGCTCGCAGCATAGGCTTATTCTTATGATCAACGAAACGAAGCGAAAGCACGCTGCGCGTGCAGCACACGCGAAAGGAAAACCGGAATGAACATGGCCACCGCAAACCGCAGGAGCATTGCCCCCTCGGCCATGGCGCTGGAGATCAGCTCGCGCGTGTATCATGCGACGCAGGCCGTGCACGATTACATGTGGTATCGCGCCACGCTACGCGAATTGTCCCGCCTCGACGCGACCCAGCTGGCTGACCTCGGCCTGCGCCGCGCGGAGCTGAAGCGGACAGCGCGCGAGGCGGTATACGGGCGGTAACACGAAGAGTTCAGGTGTTCCCTCCTCCTCCCTGGAACGCCTGTCAACGGCGGCGGCCTCTCTCCTCCTCCCTGGGGCCGCCGCCATAACAACCCGGGCCATCGGCCCGACGGAACGTTCGGCCCCTCTCCTCCTCCCTGGGGTCAGACGTCAAGGAACGGCGGCGCCTCTCCTCCTCCCGGGCGCCGCCGTTTTTTGTCTGCCGGTTGACGTTTGACGCACGCGCTGCTCCTCTGCCGCGAAAGGGCAAGGAGCACCGGAATGTCCGGCATACCAGCAACCGCCGTTCGCGCGATCCTCGATGCCGTCGAGGCCGGCCGCACCGAGCGGGCGGAATTCCTCGGGGAACTGACGCGCATCGCCAGCCGCCGGCACGCCGAGGACGGCGCGCTGGACCACATGTCCGCCGCCCTATCGGCACGGGGCTGGGACGTGGACGACTGGACCGTTCCGGTGGCCGCGCTGTCGGATCAACCGGGGTTCTGCGATGCTGCGGGCGAGGTCGCCGAGATCCGCTCCGTCACCGGCACGCTGTCGCCCGAGCACCCATCGGGGCGGTCGCTCATCCTGCAAGGGCACGTCGATGTCGTGCCCGAAGGCCCCGGGGAAATGTGGACCACCCCGCCCTATCAGCCTGAAATCCGTGACGGATGGATGCACGGCCGAGGCGCCGGGGACATGAAGGCCGGCAAGGCCGCCGCGCTCTTCGCGGTCGATGCGATCCGTCAGGCCGGGTTCGAACCCGACGGGCGGCTGCACTATCAATCCGTGGTCGAGGAAGAGAGCACCGGCCTTGGCGCCCTGGCCACGCTGGCCCGCGGCTACCGGGCCGATTGTGTCCTGATCCCCGAGCCGACCGGCCACACGCTCGTCCGTGCACAGGTGGGCGTCGTCTGGTTCCGGCTTCGGGTGCGGGGGCGGCCGGTCCACGTTGCCGAGGCGGGGAGCGGCAGCAACGCGATCATGGCCGCCTATCACCTGCTCGATGCGCTCCAGCGCATGGCGGACGACTGGAATACCGAGGCCGTACGCCACCCGGTTTACGCCGACGCGCACCATCCTCTCAATTTCAACGCGGGCACCATACGGGGCGGCGACTGGGCCTCCAGCGTGCCCGCCTGGTGCGAGGTCGAATGCCGGATGGGCCTGCTGCCCGGAACGCCGGTCGCCGAGGCCAAGACGCGCATCGCCGAGACGGTGCAGCAGGCCGCGGAAACCCATCCGTTCCTTCGCTCGAACCCGCCCGAGATCACATGGAACGGCTTTCAGGCCGACGGCTACGTGCTGGAAAACGCCGCCGGGCCCGAGGCAGCCCTGTCATCGGCCTACCAGACGGTGTTCGACACGCCCGGCCCCGAGGACCGCCTGATGACCGCCCTCACCGATACCCGGTTCTACGGCCTCTACCACGGCATACCGAGCCTCTGTTTCGGCCCCGTCGCGGAAAACATTCACGGGTTCGACGAACGTGTCCACATGGACTCGCTCACCGCCTGCACGGGGGTGATCGCGCTGTTCATCGCGGAATGGTGCGGCCTGCGGGACGCCTGAGCGCGGCGGTTCAGTGAATGGCCCGGCGACGTCGGCGCCGCATCTCCGGCGCCACCGGCTGCGCCGCCTGCCGCAGGAAACGGACGAATGCACAGGCGGCCGCGCTTTCGGCGTTCTGCGCGGCCCGGCTGGCCAGCGCGGCGCGCGCCTCGGCCGGTGTCGCCTCTCCGTCCAGTCCGAAAACCCATTCCAGGAACCAAAGCCGCGCGATGCCGTCGGCCTCGTCTCCCTTGGCTGCACTGCGCTCCAGCCCGTGCAGTATGCGCGTGGCGGTCATCTTCTCTCTCCCACGGCCGCACCCCGGGCCGTATTGGGGCGGAGCAAGGCAGAGACATGTGCCGGAGGCCACACGCCCGCGCCGCCCTCCGCAGCTCGACGGTTTTCCGAGGCTGGTTTCCGGGCTTGCGGGTCCGGATACGGGCACCTTCCCGGACATGCCGTCCAGTGGCGTTTCGCCCATATCCCCCTGACTTACCGTTGCGGGGGCAGCGCCGGAATTTCACCGGCTTCCCAATTCTCCGCCCGTCGGGGCGGCACCTCGAGCGCTCAGTGTGTCACCGATAAGCACGTCGCACAAGACTGCATCGCGCCGGGCGCATGGGGTCTTGCACCGTGGCGGAATTCGGCACAGCCTCATGCAACGCGGCTGCCGAGGGGATATCCGGAATTGGCCATCAAGATCGAGATGCTCCGCTGTTTCCGCGCCGTGGCCGAACACGGAACTCTCGCCGACGCGGCCGATGCGCTCGGGCGGACCCCATCGGCCATCTCGATGATGCTGCGACAATTCGAGGACAATGTCGGCGCGCCGCTGTTCGAGACGGGCCGCAAGTCACGGCTTACCGTGCTGGGCGAACAGATCTACCGCGAGGCCACGCGCGAGTTGGACCATTTCGAACGAACCGTGGCGGCGATCGAGGGGCTGGCCCGGGCCGAGCGCGGGCATGTCCGGGTGATCGCCACGCCATCCATCGCGCAGGTCGTCATGCCGCCCATCCTGCGGCGCTACATGCACGGCCATCCCGGCGTGCGGATCGACATGCGCGACAACGACTCCGCGACGATCGAGCAGGAACTGCTGGCCGAACGCGCCGATATCGCGCTGGCCAGCCTCGGCGAGGTTCCAGGCTTCGACAGGGCGCCGCTCTTTTCCGACCGGTTCGGCGCCGTCTGCCGGGCGGATCACCCCCTCGCCGGCGACTGGGACGACCTGACATGGGCCGACCTGCGCGGCATCGATTTCATCGCCAACGGCCTTTGTGCCCAGATCCGCGACGCGGCGTTCCAGCCGATACTGGAGGCCGCCCGGCTGAGCGTGGCCAATACCGGCTCGATCCTGGGCCTCGTGCGCGCGGGGCTGGGCATCACGGTCCTGCCCGAGCTGGCCGTGCTGCCCGATTTCGCGGATTTGAGGTTCCTGCCGCTGCGCGACAGCGCGGCCCGCCGCGAGGTGTTCCTTTTCACGCCACCTGCCGCGCTGCAGACACCCGTGACCCGCGAAATGGCGGCCTGTATCCGCGCTGCGCGATTAAGCCCGGGTGAAATTTCCTAAAGTATTTTGCATTTGATCTGAAATCGCATCCATGCCCATATCGCGGCAACGCCCCACACAACGGCAGGATGAAATGACAGACAGCCACCACAACTTTATCGCCGGTCAATGGGTTGCCGGACAGGACGAGATCGAGAACCGCAACCCCTCGGACCTGTCCGACCTCGTCGGCCTCTACGCACAGGCCGCGCCGGACCAGCTGGACGCGGCGATCGCCGCCGCCAAGGACGCGCAGGCGCAATGGGCTGCCCGGGGCATGGAGCACAAGCAATCCGTGCTCATGGCCATCGGCACGGAATTGATGGCCCGGGCCGAGGAGCTGGGCACGCTGCTGTCGCGCGAGGAGGGCAAGCCCTTTGCCGAGGGCAAGGGCGAAGTCTACCGCGCCGGCCAGTTCTTTACCTACTACGCCCATGAAACCCTGCGACAGCTGGGCGAGAACGCCGACAGCGTCCGCCCCGACATCGAGGTCGATATCCGGCGCGAGCCGGTGGGCACCGTCGCCGTCATTTCCCCGTGGAACTTTCCCATCGCGACGGCCAGCTGGAAGATCGCCCCGGCGCTTGCCTTCGGCAACGCCGTCATCTGGAAACCGGCCAACCTCACCCCCGCCCTTGCCGTGGCGCTGACCGAGATCATCAGCCGGCAGGACATCCCCGACGGGCTGTTCAACCTTGTCATGGGCGCGGGCCGCGACGTGGGCCAGCGGCTGGTTGAAAGCCGTGAGATCGATGCCATCTCCTTCACCGGCTCCGTTCCCGTGGGGCGCGGCATCGCCGCCGCGGCGGTGCAGAATTTCACCAAGCTGCAGATGGAGATGGGCTCAAAGAACGCGCTTGCCGTGATGGACGACGCCGATCTCGATCTCGCCGTGACACTGGCGCTCGGCGGCGCCTTCGGCGGCACGGGACAGAAATGCACCGCCTCCTCGCGCCTCATCGTGCATGACAGGGTGCACGATGCCTTCGTGGACAAGCTCGTCGCCGGGGCGCAGGCGATGAAGGTGGGCAACGCGCTCGCCGAGGGCACCCAGATGGGGCCGGTGGTCAGCCAACAGCAATTGCAGGAAAACCTCGACTACGTCGCGCTGGGCAAGTCCGAGGGGGCCGAGCTCGCCTGCGGCGGGGCGCGGCTCAACATGGAAACCGAAGGGTATTACATGTCGCCCGGCGTCTTCCTGAACAGCCGCAACGATATGGCGATAAACCGCGAAGAGATGTTCGCCCCCCTGGCCGCCGTCATCCGCGTCTCCGGCTACGAGGAGGCGCTGGCCACCGTTAACGACACCGAGTTCGGCCTGACCTCAGGCATCGTCACGCGCGATCTTGCCCGCGCCACCCATTTCCGCCGCAACGCCCAGACCGGGGTTGTCACCGTCAACCTGCCCACCGCCGGCACCGACTACCACGTCCCCTTCGGCGGCCGCGGCATGAGTTCCTACGGCCCGCGTGAACAGGGCACCTATGCGCGCGAGTTCTACACCACGGTCAAGACGGCCTACATCTCGGCAGGGGCGCCGCGATGACCCACCGGATCGACTGCCTGCAATACGCCAACTGGTCGGAAAAGGTGTTCCGCCAGTTGCGCGAGGGCGGCGTCGACGCGGTGCATGTCACGATTTCCTACCACGAGAATTTCCGGGAAACCGTGCTCAACCTCGAGCGCTGGAACCGCTGGTTCGAACGGTTCCCCGACCTCGTCTTCCACGGCGAAACCGGCGACGACGTGCGCCGGGCGCGCGAAACCGGCCGGACCGCCGTCTTCTTCGGCTTCCAGAACCCCGCCCCGATCGAGGACGACATCGGGCTCGTGGAAATCCTGCACAAGCTCGGCGCACGGTTCATGCAACTGTCCTACAACAACCAGTCGCTGCTGGCGACGGGCTGCTACGAGTCCGAAGACCCCGGCATCACCCGCATGGGCCGCGAGGTCATCCGCGAGATGAACCGCGTGGGGCTGGTGATCGACATGAGCCATTCCGCCGACCGCTCCACCATCGAGGCCGCCGAACTGTCCCGGCGCCCCATCGCCATCACCCACGCCAACCTGCATGACTGGCACCCCGCCCTGCGCAACAAGCGCGACGACGTGGTGCGCGCGGTGACCGGGAACGGCGGCATGATGGGGTTCTCGCTCTACCCGCACCACCTCAAGGACGGCTCGGAGTGCACGCTGGAAAGCTTCTGCGACATGGTGGCCATGGCGGCCGAGCGATTCGGCGCCGAGCATTTCGGCATCGGCTCCGACCTGTGCCAGGACCAGCCCGACAGCGTTGTGGAATGGATGCGCAGCGGCCGGTGGACGAAACGGGTCGACTACGGCGAAGGCTCCGCCGACGCGCCGGGCTTTCCGCCGCAGCCTGCATGGTTCCGCGACAACCGCGATTTCGGTAACATGGAGCAAGGGCTCCGTGCCCGGGGATTTGACGAAACGGAGGTGGCAGGCCTGATGGGCGAAAACTGGTTGCGCTTCTTCGACGAGAATTTCGGGCCCGGGCGGACATGAGGGGCCGAGGCGTCCTGCCCATTCCGCGCGGGCCCGGGGCCTCTTCTTGGGCCAAGTACCCCGGGGGAGTCGCGCCCCCGGCGCGACGGGGGCAGCGCCCCCGCCCCGGACCGGCCCACGCCGCGGCAACGGGGATGGCGGGATGACGGGCGCCGTCGCCCCCCGCCCGCCCGGCACGGTGATGAAACTGGCCCGGCTCGGCGCGTTCCACCAGACACGGCTCAGCTTCATGCGCCAGCTCCTGCGGCGCCTGCAAGGCGGGGCATGGCGGTTCGAGACACGCGCCTTCGACATCGACGACCGCGGGGTGGGGCATGCCGTCTATACCGCCCACGGCCCCGCGCGCAGCTATTCGCTGGTCGCTTTCGCGCATGATTTGCCCGACGAAATGCGCTCCGACCGCGTGATCGCCACGGCATGGGACGCGACATTCACCCTTTTCGACGGGGTTCCTTCGGCGGACGACATCGCCCGGCTGCGGGCCAATGTGCCGCGGCAGGAGGCCGGGCGCGTCAGCCAGCGCGAATTGTCCCTGTCGCGCGCCAACCGCTCGGTGCGCCTGTGGGATCACGTGGTCGACAGCCTCGCCGCGGGCCGCCAGCCCGACGCGGAACGAGTGGCCGAGGTGGGCTACCTGATGCGCACCACGGCCGTCTACGGCTCGGGCAAGTTCGGCGCGGCCGACCGGGAATACCTCTCCGGCCGCGAGGAATGCCGCGGCCCCTTCCAGGTCGAGATGCTGTCGGTCTACCTCACCCGCGCCTTCGTGATGGATCTCGTCGAGCACATGGCAAGGTGCCGGGCCCCCGGCACCGCGGTTCCGCTCGACCCCGCCCTGCGCCGGCGGTTCGGCATCGGCAACTCCACCGGGCTCGGCATGGCACCCTTCCTGGTGACCCATCCCGCGCTGCTCAACAGCTGGATCGCCGCGCGCGAGGAGGCGCTGGCGCGGGTGCGGTCCCTGCCGCGCGCGTCCGAGGCCGAGGTGGACCGTTTCCGAGCCGTGGCGGAACGGGCACGCCTGCACGCGGCCGGCTGGCGGTCGGCCCATCCGGTGCAGGTCGAGAAACTCGCCGCGCTGCGCGCCGACCTTGACGCGCTTCTGGCACATGCCGAATCCGCGGACCTTGCCTCCGACCAGCCCTGGAACCGGCTCTGGCTCTGGGCGGAGAAAGCGCTCTCGCTGGAGGGACAGGAGCAGCTTGTCTCGCTTCTGCTGGAGCCTTACGGGCATCTCGTGGACGGGTTGGCGGACTGCATGGCGGCAGACGAATTCGCCACATGGACCATCGACGGCGCCATGCGGGTTTCGCAGTTGCGGCGCATCGTGGAGGACATCTACGGCTGGGCGCTCGAAACCGACTGGACCGCGCGCGGGCCGCGCGCGCGGGTCTGGTACGTATCGGAGGAAAAGCTGGAGCCGCGCCTCGGCGAGCGCTTCGAGGAAGAGCTGGCCCCCTATGAACAACCCCTCTGCCCCGGACGCGATGCTGCGCGGCTGCATGCGGACCTTGCCGCGGCCGGCGACGGCCCGCTGGCGGCGTTCCTGCTGCGCCACCCCGAGCACCGGCATATCGCGCGGCGGGCCCAGATCGCCGCGCGCCTCCCCTATGCCGAGATCCGCGACAACACCATCGACGCCGCGATGCTGCCGATCGACATGTTGCGCATGAAACTCAGCTTCTTCGGCGCGTGCCATTTCGACCCGCGCTCTGACCGCTGGGTGCGGATCAACATGTACCAGAACGCCCCGTTCCCGCACGAGCTGGCCGAACTCCCGGCCGATGACTGGACATGGCCGCCCCTGCCGGAGGCCGCGCAGTGACATGGTCGCTCAACGAGATCGAAAACCTCGCGCGCAAGGCGGCACGCGGGGCCGGCATGGACTGGGGCCCGGCCGAGGAGGCCGGCCGCGCAACGCGCTGGCTGTGCGCCGCCGGCTGGCCCGGGGCCGAGGCGCTGGCAGAATTGCTGGCGCGAAACGACGGGGCGCCGTGGGACAGCCTGCGCCCGCGTACCGGGCAAGACCCGTGGCAGGCAACCGGCGGAACGCTCTGCCCGGTGGCGGCCGGCACGGCGATTTGCGACTGGGCGCACGAATGGGCCGGCGGCGGCACGGCCCGGCTCGGGCGCACCGCGCAACCGATCCTGCTGATCCCGTTCATGGCCATGGCGGCCGATCTGGCGGGGGCCCGGCTCGGGATCGGATGGCAGGGGGTGACCGTGACCCGAGGTGACGGGCTCACCCGCGTCGATATCACCGACATGGCGGCCTTGCGCAAGTCATCCGTGGACGCCGTGCATGTCGGCCCCGCCACGCACACCCGAGGCGAGCGCGTCACGCGCGCCTACCGCGCCACCGTTCCGGCGGAGACGGCGCGCGCGCTGGCGCAGTTGGCCCATCGCACCTATGCGCCGGCCACGCCCGAAAGCAGGCTCTCCGGGGCGGGCGCGGGGCTTTCCGACAACGACTGACGCGAGGCCGCGCCTTCACGTCCGGGTGAGTCCCCTCGCCAGAAGCAGCCGAAAATGCAACAATTCGACACCGGAAGACAAAGAACCGGCGGGGCGCGGCCCCGGCTGCGCCCTGCCCTCACCCGTCCGGGACGGGCCTGACAGGACTGTCCCGGCAAGCGATCGGGAGGTCGATCATGGTCAAGACAATCGGAAATCCGCTGACATGGCTGTTCCAGGGCGCGTCCGGGACGGGCAAGGCCGTCGGCAGCGCGACCGGGGCCCTCGGCAGCGGGCTCACCCGCCCGCCCGCGACGAACCGGATCGGGCTTGCGAACATTCGCGCGGCCCTGCGCAAGGGCGCCGCCGACTTTTCGCGGTTCCGCAGCGACGTGATGTTCCTCGTGCTGATCTACCCCGCCATCGGCATTGCCCTGTCCGTCATGGCGTTCGACAGGGCGTTGTTGCCGATGATCTTTCCCATGGCGGCAGGCTTCCTGCTGCTGGGGCCGGTGGCGGCCGTGGGCCTCTACGAGATGAGCCGTCAGGGCGAGACCGCGTCGGATGTCGGCTGGGGCGCCGCGTTCGGCGTGTTGCGGGCACGCAATGTCGGCCCCGTGCTGGCGATGGCCTTTTACCTGTTCGTCATTTTCGCCGTCTGGATGCTGGCGGCACTGTTCATCTACGGCTGGACGCTCGGGCCGGAACCGCCGGCATCGGCGACGGCCTTTCTGAGCGATGTCTTCACCACGCCTGCCGGCTGGGCCATGGTCGTGATCGGGGTTGGCGTCGGATTCGTCTTCGCGGCCGGCGTGCTCGTCGTCAGCCTGATTTCGCTGCCGATGCTCATCGACCAGCATGTGGGCCTGCCGATTGCCGTTGCCACCTCCCTGCAGGTCGCCCGGGAAAACCCGGTGACGGTTGCCTGCTGGGGGGGCGTGGTGGCCACGCTGATGGTGCTGGGCACGCTGCCGGTCTTTCTGGGCCTGATCGTCGTGCTGCCGATCCTCGGCCACGCGACGTGGCATCTCTACCGCGCTGCCGTGCCGCGCACCCCGGGCTGACACCGGCGCGCGGCACGACGGTCTTTTCCGGCGCGCGTGGGTGTCCTACTGTGCCGCGCGAAAGGGAAGGGTTGCGTGCGCGCGAAACGGATGATCACCGCCGTCGAGGCCCACGCCGAGGGCGAGCCGGGCCGCGTCGTCACGGCAGGGGTGCCGCCCCTGCCCGGCGCCAGCGTCTTTGAAAAGATGCGTTGGCTGAGCGAGAACGACGACGCGTTGCGCCTGTTGATGCTGCGTGAGCCGCGGGGCCACCCTGCCCTGTGCTGCAACCTGATCGTGCCGCCCTGCCACCCAGAGGCGGATGCCGGTTTCATCATCATGGAGCAGACAGAGTACCCGCCGATGTCCGGCTCCAACACGATCTGCGTGGTGACCGTACTGCTGGAAACCGGCATTTTGCCCATGCGCGCGCCCGTAACGGAACTGACACTGGAGACGCCCGCCGGCCTGATCCGCGTGCGCGCCGACTGTGCCTACGGCAAGGTGACGCGCGTAACCTTCCGCAACGTGCCCGCCTTTGCCGTCCATCTCGATGCCGCGCTGCAGGTGCCCGGGCTGGGGCATATCACCGTGGACGTCGCATGGGGCGGGATGTTCTACGTGCTGGCCAACGCCGATAAACTCGGCATCGGGCTCGATGCCGGCAACGGCGCCGAGATCGTGCGCGCGTCCGAACGAATCCTTGCCGCCGCGCGCGACCAGCTTCCCGTGGTGCATCCGGCCAACGACGCCATCACCGGCCCGACCATCACCCATCTGCACGGCGCGGCCGCGGCGCCCGGCACGCAGGGGCGCGGGGCCGTGTGCGTCTCGTCCGGCGGGTACGACCCGGAACGCCCCCACGCGGTGCCCGGCGCGCTCGACCGCTCGCCCTGCGGCACCGGCATCTGCGCAAGAATGGCGGTCCTGCACGCGAAAGGAGAGCTGCGCGAGGGGGATACGTACGTTCATGGCGGCCCGCTGGGCACCACGTTCACCGGGCGTATCGAGGAGGTGACACGCATCGGCCCGCATGACGCCATCATCCCCTCGATCGGCGGGCAGGGCTGGATCTACGGGATGTCCCACTATCTGCTGGATCCCTCCGACCCCTTCCCGACGGGCTACACGGTGGGCGACATCTGGGCCGGCTGACCCCGGGAAAACGCCAAGAAAACTGCAAACTCAGGTCGAGTCGCGGCCAATTTCGCGCGCGACACAATCGAACTGCACCGAAGGACTTGGCCGCGGCCCGACGGAAGGAGACCCGACGTGACCGATCAGACCGTCAGCGACCGCCCGGCACAACCCGCTTTCGGCACCTCGGGATCTATCGCACTCCTGCGGCACCGCTTCGCCTCGGCATTGTGGCAAAACCGCGTTCTGGTCACGATGGCGCTTGGCTACACGCTGGCCGCATACGCCATCAGTCACGCGGTCGGCGTACCCTTCGAGAGCACCGCGATCGCGCAACTGGTCACCTTCGGCACGACGCTGGGGCCTGCCTTCCTGGCCGTTATCATGGTCTACCGGTACCTGGACCTGGCGATCCGCATCCGACCCGCGCGCCCGACACGGCGCTTCGTCGAGGACGTGCGATTCTACTGTCTCGACGGCGACCGGATCATGACGGGGCTGGTGACGTTCCTTTCGGTCACCGCGATCATCGCAAGCTTCGTTTTCCTCAAGGATCTCATCCCCGTCCTGAACCCGTTCGCGTGGGATCCGCTGTTCGCCGGGATGGACCGGTGGCTGCATGGCGGGCGGCACGCCTATGAAATCCTGCTGCCGCTTTTGCAGTCGCCCTATGTCACAACGGCCCTCAACGCGGCCTATCACGGCTGGTTCTTCCTGCTTTTCCTTGCGGTCTACTCGGCCTGCCTCGACCACGACAACCCGTTGCGGCGCAACACCTTCCTGATCGCCTTCGCGCTGGCATGGATCATCGGCGGCTCCTTTCTGGCCACGGTATTCTCGTCTGTCGGCCCGGTCTACTATCAGGCGTTCGGCCATGGCAGCGACTACGTGCCGTTGCTTGATCAATTGCACCGCAACGCCGAGGTCAGCCCGGTCTGGGCGCTCGGCGTTCACGACATGCTGCTCGAGGGGTACCGGACGGGCGAGGGCCCGCGCGGGATATCGGCCATGCCGAGCATGCACGTCACGACGTCGGTCCTGCTGGCGATCCATGGCTTCGCGTGGCGGCGCTGGGCGGGATGGCTTCTGACGGCCTTTGCTGTCACGATCCAGGTTGGTTCGGTCCACCTGGCTTGGCACTACGCGATCGACGGCTATGCCGGCGCCGTCCTCGCCGTGCTTTGCTGGTGTGCCGGGCGCGCGCTGGCGCAACGCTTCGTCTGAACCGGCGCTCAGCCCATCTCGCGGATACGCGCGACGTAACGCGCCAGCGTGTCGATTTCGAGATTGACGGGATCACCGACGGCGACATTGCCCCATGTCGTCACCTCCTTGGTGTGCGGGATGAAGTTGATGCCGAAATCCCGCCCGTCGACATCGTTGACCGTAAGGGACGTGCCATTGAGCGCCACCGAGCCCTTGGGCGCGATGAAGCGCGCCAGTGCCTGGGGCGCGCGCAGGGTGACCCGCGTGCTGTCGCCCTCTTCCTCGATGGCCACCACCTCGGCCAGCCCGTCGACGTGGCCGGCAACGATATGACCGCCCAGCTCGTCGCCCACCCGCAGCGATCTTTCCAGGTTGACGCGGCGGCCCTCGGACCAGAGGGTCAGGTTGGTCCGCGCCAGCGTCTCGGCCGAAATATCGACCTCGAACCAGTCCGGCCCCTTGTCGACAACGGTCAGGCAGACGCCATCGCACGCGATCGACGCGCCGATATCAACGCGGCTCATGTCGTAGGCGGTGCCGATCCGGGCGCGCAGGTCCCCGCGTTTCTCGGTGCGACGCACCTCGCCCATATCCGTTATGATCCCGGTGAACATGGCCCTTCTCCGTGCTTGCCTGCCCGTGCACCTATCGCCGCGGGCGCTCCGCGGCAAGCCGCCGTGGCAGTACGGGCCTTAATTTCGCCAGAAAACCCGTCTAGATACGGCGCAAAGGTCAATATCGGGCAGCATCACGCATGGTCACGGGCGAGGCGCGGGTATTTCTGTTTCTGCAAGGCCCCCACGGGCCCTTCTTCTACAGGCTGGGGCGATTGCTGCGCCGCGCCGGGGCGCAAGTCTGGCGGGTGGGGTTCAACGCGGGCGACCGGGCCTTCTGGCCCGACGGCAAGGGATACATACCCTATACCAGCTCCGCCGATGACTGGCCGGAGCGGTTCGGCGACATCGTCGCGGCCAAGGGGGTGACCGACCTCGTTCTCTACGGCGACACCCGCCCGATCCACGCCGAGGCTGTCCGCATCGCCAAGTCCCGCGGCATACAGGTGCACGTGTTCGAGGAAGGCTACATGCGGCCCTACTGGGTGACCTACGAACGCGGCGGCACCAACGGCAACTCGCGCCTGATGGAGATGAGCGTAAGCCGGATGCGCAACGCGCTGGAAAATTCAGACATGGACACCGCCCTGCCCCCGGCAAGCTGGGGCGATATGCGCCAGCATGTCTTTTACGGCGCCGCCTATCACGGCTGCGTGCTGCTGTTCAATCATGGTTACCGCACCTTCCGTCCGCACCGGGCGCTGACCGTCCGGCAGGAATTCGCGCTTTATATCCAAAGGCTTTTGCTGATGCCGGCGCAGGCGGTCGAGCGGCGGCTGGCCACGCTGCGCATCCGCCATGGCGGGTTTCCCTACCACCTTGCCCTGCTGCAACTGGAACACGACGCCTCGTTTCAGGCGCATTCACCGTTCTCTTCCATGACGGAGTTCCTCGAAACCGTGGTCGAGGGCTTTGCCGCCGGGGCGCCCCGGCATCACCACCTCGTGGTCAAGGCCCACCCTCTGGAAGACGGGCGCGTGCCGCTGAGGCGTGAATTGCGGCGGCTGGCCGCGACGCACGGCGTCAGCGGCCGGGTGCATTTCGTGCGCGGCGGCAAGTTGGCACAGCTTCTCGACGAGGCGCGCAGCGCCGTCACCGTCAATTCGACCGCCGCCCAACAGGTGCTCTGGCGGGGCATCCCGCTCAAGACGTTCGGTGATGCGGTCTACGCCAAACCCGAATTCGTATCGACCAAGCCGCTGGCCGATTTCTTCGCCCAGGCGGAACGGCCCGACCGCAAGGCCTATGCCGATTACCGGCGCTACCTGCTGGAAACCAGCCAGATCGCCGGGGGCTTCTATTCCGTTTCAGGGCGCCGGCAGTTGCTGCGGCAGGCCGTTGACCTGATGCTGGACCCGGACGACCCCTACGATGCGCTGGATGCTGGCACCGCGGCGCCACGGCAACAGTTGCGCCTCGTGCCCTGAGCGGCACAAGCTGTAGCGCTGGATTTTTTCTTCGGATTCCTTTAGCTTCGGAAAAAAAGCCGAGGCAGAACCACAACTGGTCGAGGAGACCGAGCAGTGAAATCCCGTTCCTCCCGCTGGGCGCAAAGCGTCGCCCTGTTCCTTATCATGACCATGGTGGCGTCGTGCAGCACCCTGCCAAGGGTCGGCCCCAACAAGCGCCAGATATTCAGCGGCTCGGTCCAGCGGCAAGGGGATGCCTTCATCGTCGCCGTCAACGACCGTGTGACGCGCGCCACCGCGGTGCAGCCCGCGCTCGGCTTCACCGAGGATTTCAGGAACGCCGGCATCCTGCGCTCCGACACGATCCGCCCCGGTGACACGCTCGGCCTGACCATCTGGGAAAACGTCGATGACGGCCTGCTTGCAAGCGAGGCGACGAACCAGACGATCCTCGAACAGGTGCAGGTGGACGGGGCGGGGTTCATCTTCGTGCCCTATGCCGGTCGCATACGCGCCGCGGGCAACACGCCCGAGGCGATCCGGCGCATCATCACGCGCAAGCTGGACGAACAGACCCCTGACCCGCAGGTGCAGGTGCGCCGCCTTGCCGGGGATGGCGCGACCGTCTCGGTCATCGGCGAGGTCGGCGGGCAAGGCGTCTATCCCATCGAGCGCCCCACCCGAACGCTGTCGGGCATGCTGGCCGAGGCAGGCGGCGTGCGCATCGAGCCCGAGCTTGCCCAGATCACGGTGATGCGGGGGGACAAGCGCGCCAAGGTCTGGTTCAGCGATCTCTACGAGCACCCCGAATTCGACATCGCCCTGCGCGGCGGCGACCGCATCCTCGTGGAGGAGGACACGCGCGCCTTCACCGCGCTCGGCGCGACCCGCGGGCAGGAGCGCCTGCCGTTCGACAGCCCGACCCTGAGCGCGCTGGAGGCGATCGCACAGGTCGGCGGGCTTGATGCAAGCACGGCCGACCCCAAGGGGGTCTTCATCCTGCGCAACGAACCGGCCGACATCGCCAACCAGGTGCTGGGGCGCGACGACCTCGTGGGGGCGCAGCGCATGGTCTATGTCCTCGACCTGACCAAGCCCAACGGCATGTTCATGGCCCGCGATTTCGCCGTGCGCGACGAGGACACCATCTACGTCACCGAAGCGCCCTTCGCGCAGTGGAGCCGCGTGATCTCGGCCCTGACCGGCACGCTCGGCTCCGTGGGGTCGGTGTCGTCCTCGATCGACACCCTGAGCGGAGACGAATGATCCCGCCACATGAAGACGAGCCCGCCGGCCAAAGCGCGAACCGGCGGGCCGTGTTTTTCAATGCCGGGTTCCTGCGCCAAGCCCGCCTGCGCCGGATCATGGCACTTGCGGGTTACCCGCTGCGGCTCGGCTGGCCGCGAGAAAACGATCTTGTGGCCGTCTGGGGCCGGTCCCGCTATGCGCGCCGGGGCGAGGCCGTCGCCGCCCGCACCGGCGCGCCATTGCTGCGGGTAGAGGACGCTTTCCTGCGTTCGCTCTTTCCCGGCCGCGCGGGCGGTGCGCCGCTCGGCCTCGTCCTCGACCGGCAGGGTATCCATTTCGACGGCGACACACCGTCCGACCTGGAAACCCTGCTGGCCACGCATCCGCTGGACGATACCGTTTTGATGGATCGCGCGCGGGGGGCGATCGCGCGCCTGCAAGAGGCGCACCTGACCAAATACAGCGCGGTCGACCCTGCCGCCCCCTGCCCCGACCCGGGTTACGTGCTGGTGATCGACCAGACCCGCGGCGATGCCAGCGTCGCCCATGGCGGGGCGGATGCCGGCACGTTCGAAGACATGCTGTGCCGCGCGCAGGAGGAAAACCCCGGCGCCCGAGTGCTGATCAAGACGCATCCCGAAACGGCGCAGGGTTTCCGGAGCGGGTACTACTCTGAAACCCACCGGGGTGGCCGGGTGGAATTCCTCACCGATCCTGTCAGCCCGTGGACCTTGCTGGACGGCGCGATAGGGGTCTACACGGTCAGTTCGCAACTGGGTTTCGAGGCGATCTTTGCCGGCCATCGCCCGCGCGTGTTCGGCCGCCCCTTTTACGCCGGCTGGAACCTGACCGAGGACCGCCACCCGCGCCCGTTCCCGCGGCGGGGGCGGCGGCTCAGCCGTGCGCAGCTTTTCGCCGCGGCGATGATCCTCTACCCGGTCTGGTACGATCCCTTCCGCGACCGTCTTTGCCGGCTGGAAGACGCGATCTCGGCGCTGGAGGCCGAGACACGCGCGTGGCGCGAGGACCGGCGCGGCTGGACCGCCTACGGAATGCGGCTTTGGAAACGGCGGCCTCTGCAGCGGTTTTTCGGACGATACCGCGCCGTCCGGTTCGCCCGCGACGGGCAGGCCAGGCGGGGCGGCCCGGGCATGGTCTGGGCGGCAAGGGCCGACGCGGCGCCCGAGGGCGCGGTGCGGGTCGAGGACGGCTTCCTGCGTTCCCGCGGGCTGGGGGCCGAGCTGGTACCGCCGCTGTCGCTGGTCTGCGATGATCTGGGGATATACTATGACCCGACCCGCGAAAGTCGGCTGGAGCGACTCGTCGCCCGCCGCGCCGGCCTGCGGCCTGACCAGACGCTGCGCGCCGAGGCGCTGGTCAAGCGGATGAGGGCGGCGGGGCTGAGCAAGTACAACCTCGGGCGCGCGCCGGACACGCTACCGCAGGGGCACCGGATTCTCGTGCCGGGACAGGTCGAGGACGATGCCTCCATCCGACTGGGCACGGACGAGACGCGCACGAACCTCGCCTTGCTGGAGCGCGCCCGCGCCGAGAACCCCGGCGCCGTCATCCTCTACAAGCCCCACCCGGACGTCGAGGCCGGCCTGCGGCCGGGCGACGTTCCCGCGGCCGATCTCGCGCGGCTTGCCGACGCGGTGCTGGCCGGCGCCGATCCCGCGGCGCTGCTGGAGCAAGTGGATGAACTGTGGACCATGACCTCCCTGATGGGATTCGAGGCGCTCCTGCGCGGCGTGCCGGTTACCACGCTCGGCGCCCCGTTCTATGCCGGCTGGGGCCTTACGCGGGATCTGGGACGGACGCCCGCCCGCCGCGCCGGCAGCCGCCCTGCGCTGGAGGGGCTCGTGCACGCGGCCCTCATGGACTACCCCCGCTACCACGACCCCGTCACCGACCGGCCTTGCCCGGTGGAGGTCGTGGCGGACCGTCTGGCGCAAGGTCCCCTGCCCCGTCCCGGCCCGGCCAACCGCGCGCTGGCCAAGTTGCAGGGGGCGTTTGCCTCTTATGCCACCTTGTGGCGCTGAGCGCCGCGCCGGCGGGCACGCGATCAGCGTGACAGCCACTTGCGCCTGTGCGCAACCCCGCGTAAACCGCCCCCGGACCAAGCCCAAGGATGCGCGTCATGCCCATTCTCGTCATGAAATTCGGCGGCACTTCGGTCGCCAATATCGACCGCATCCGCCGCGCGGCCAAACGCGTGGGTGTCGAGGTGGCCAAGGGGTATGACGTGATCGTCATCGTCTCGGCCATGGCCGGGCGCACCAACGAGCTTGTCGGCTGGGTCGACGAGATCTCGCCTTTCCACGACGCGCGCGAATACGACGCCGTGGTGAGCTCGGGCGAAACCGTGACGGCCGGGCTCATGGCGCTCGCCCTGCAGGAAATGGAGGTGCCGGCGCGCAGCTGGCAGGGCTGGCAGGTGCCGCTTCTGACCACCTCGGCCCATTCCGCCGCCCGGATCGAGGAAATCCCGACCGACAACATCGCCACCAAGTTCTCCGAGGGAATGCGCGTGGCGGTGGTCGCCGGGTTCCAGGGCATCAGCCCGGAGGGCCGGATCACCACGCTGGGGCGCGGCGGCTCGGACACCACCGCCGTCGCCTTTGCCGCCGCCTTCGGGGCAGAGCGCTGCGACATATACACCGACGTTGACGGCGTCTACACTACCGACCCGCGGGTGGCCGACAAGGCACGCAAGCTCGACAGGATCGCGTTCGAGGAGATGCTGGAACTGGCCAGCCTCGGCGCCAAGGTGCTCCAGACGCGGTCGGTCGAGCTGGCCATGCGCTACAACGTCAAGCTGCGCGTTCTCAGCAGCTTCGAGGAACAGTCGGACGCGGCGGGCACGCTGGTCTGCGCCGAGGAGGAAATTATGGAATCGAACGTGGTCAACGGCATCGCCTATTCCCGGGACGAGGCGAAAATGACGCTGGTTTCGGTCGCGGACCGCCCGGGCATTGCGGCGGCGATCTTCGGCCCGCTCTCCGAGGCCGGCGTGAACGTGGACATGATCATCCAGAACATCTCCGACGAGGGGCGCACAGACATGACCTTTTCCTGCCCTGTCGACCAGGTGCCCCGCGCCGAAAAGGCGCTGGAGTCCGCCAAGTCGCGCGGCGACATCAATTACCGCGACCTGATCGCAGATACCGGCGTGGCAAAGGTATCGGCCGTGGGAATCGGCATGCGCAGCCAGTCCGGCGTGGCCGCCAAGATGTTCCAGACCCTCAGCAGCGAGGGGATCAACATCAAGGTCATTGCAACCTCCGAGATAAAAATTTCCGTGCTTATCGACCGGAAATATATGGAACTCGCGGTCCAGTCCCTGCATGATGCCTTCGGGTTGGACAAAGCGGCCTGACAGCCTCAGGCTGATCCCATGGGGCGGGGCCACCGCGAGGACGGGCCGGAGCAACGCATGACCGACACGCAGGACCACGGGACGGACAGCCGGCAGATGCTCGGCCGCCTGCGCGCTGTCATGGCCGAGGATTCCGCCGGCCAACAGCGGCTGGACCAGATCACCCGGCTGATTGCCGAGGAAATGCATACCGAGGTGTGCTCGATCTACCTGTTCCGCGACCCCGAAACGCTTGAACTCTGCGCGACCGAGGGGCTCAACCCCGACGCGGTGCACCACACACGGATGCGCCTTGGCGAGGGGCTGGTCGGCCGGGTGGCGATGCGCGGTCAGATCATCAACACCGACGACGCGCCCGGCACGCGCGGCTTTCGCTACATGCCCGAAACCGGGGAGGAGGCCTATGCCTCGATGCTGGGCGTGCCGATCCAGCGGCTCGGCGAGATGCTCGGCGTTCTGGTCGTGCAGTCCAAGGCCGCGCGCACCTATTCCGAGGACGAGGTCTATGCCGTCGAGGTGGTGGCCATGGTCATCGCCGAGATGGCCGAACTGGGCGCCTTCGTTGGCGAGGGCGCGGCGATGTCCGCCCGCCACCAGCAGGCCGTCATCTTCACCGGCACATCGGCGCAGGAAGGGGCGGCGCAGGGCCATGTCTGGCTGCACGAACCGCGCGTGGTGGTCACCAATCCCATCGCCGACGACCCGCACCGGGAAAACGGACGGCTAAGGGATGCCGTGGAAGAGCTGCGGGTGGGCGTCGACCGGATGCTGTCCAACGCGGCCACCGGCGACAGCGACCAGTTGCAGGTTCTCGAGGCCTACAGGATGTTTGCCAATTCCAAGGGCTGGATGCGGCGCATGGAAGAGGACATCGCCCGCGGGCTGTCCGCCGAGGCGGCGGTGGAAAAGGAACAGTCCGCCGCCCGCGCCCGCATGACGCAGGTCACCGACCCCTACCTGCGCGACCGGCTGCACGATCTCGACGATCTCAGCAACCGGCTGCTGCGCATCCTAACGGGACAAGGCAACGAAACCGGCGCGGAGATGCCCGCCGACCCGGTGCTGGTGGCCCGAAACATCGGCCCGGCCGAGCTACTGGACTACGGGCGCAGCCTAAAGGGCATCGTGCTGGAGGAAGGATCGGTCGGCAGCCACGCCGCCATCGTCGCGCGCGCGCTGGCCATTCCGCTGGTGATCCATGCCGAGCGGATCACGACCGAGGCGCTCAACGGCGACCTGATCCTCGTGGACGGCAACCAGGGCGTGGCGCATCTGCGGCCAGACGAGAGCATCGTGACCGCCTTCCGCGACAAGATGGCCATGCAGGCCAAGGCGCAGGAACGCTATGCCTCGATCCGCGACAAGCCGGCCGAGACCATCTGCGGCACGCGCATCGCGCTGCACATGAACGCAGGGCTCATGGCCGACCTGCCCAGCCTCGAGAGTTCGGGCGCGGAGGGCGTGGGCCTGTTCCGCACCGAGTTGCAGTTTCTCATCCGCAATCACATGCCCAAGCGCGCCGAGCTAAGCCAGCTCTACGCCCGGGTGATGGAGGCCGCCAAGGGCCACCGTGTCGTGTTCCGCACGCTCGATATCGGCTCGGACAAGGTGCTGCCTTACATGACGGCCGTGGACGAGCCCAACCCCGCCCTCGGCTGGCGGGCGGTGCGCATCGCCCTCGACCGGCCCGGCATGATGCGCATGCAGCTTCAGGCGCTGGTGCGCGCCGCCGCCGGGCGGCCGCTGTCTGTCATGTTCCCCTTCGTGGCGCAGCGCGAGGAATTCACCGCAGCGCGCGCGGAAATGAACAAGGCGCTGGAGCGCGAACGCATTCTGGGCCACCCCCTGCCCGACACGCTCGAGGTGGGCGTGATGCTTGAAACCCCGTCGCTCGCCTTCGCCCCCGACAGTTTCTACCGAGAGGTGGATTTCATTTCCATCGGGGGCAATGACCTCAAGCAGTTCTTCTTTGCCGCCGACCGCGAGAACGAGTTGGTGCGCAAGCGCTACGACACGCTAAACGTCAGCTTCCTGACATTCCTCGAGGGCATCGTGGACCGCTGCGAGCGGCTCGGCGCGCCCCTGAGCTTCTGCGGCGAGGATGCAGGCCGTCCGGTCGAGGCCGCGTGTCTCGCCGCCATCGGCCTGCGGACCCTGTCGATGCGCCCTGCCTCCATCGGGCCCGTGAAGTCGATCCTGCGGCGCACCGACCTGCCCGAACTGCGCAGCGTCATCCACGACACACGCGGCTCCGGCGCCCAGTCCGTCCGGCCGGCGGTCATGGAATACCTGCGCGGCAAACTCTGAGCCTGGCAATCCCGGAAAACCGCGGATAACAACCTGACAGATTTCGATGAATCCGCATTTGTCGTTGTCGGAAAAAGACCGGCGTGGTATCCTGTCAAAAAAAGATAACGGGCAGTTCAGACATGATTTCCGATCTGGCACAGGCATGGCCGGCGCCGCTGCGGGCGGTTTTTTCGTTTTTCCTTCACGCGTCCCACCCTGCATTTCCGCCGCACCACGCCCCCGCGTCGCGGCCGGTGCCCCGCTCGCGGACCGAGCGCACGATGATGGCGTTCCGGGAAATCCCTCTCAACGGCAGCGAGCGGCAGGCGCTTTGCGCCCTGCTCGACGCGCCGGGGTCCACCTCGGCGGAGTTGAGCCGTCAATGCGGGTGGATGGCATCGGGCTGGCGGACGCAGATGATGCTGCTGTGTCAGCGGCGGCGTCGCTATTTCTGGCCGGAGGGGCTGGCCCCGGACGCGACGCAGGCGGCCATCCTTGCCGCCCTGGTCGATTACAGGTCCGATACCCTGTCCTTCACACCGCGCCTGGACCTTGCGCACATCCTGCACGAGATTGTCGAAAGCACCGGGCCGGCGGCCTGATCAGGCTCTGCGCGACCGCTCCCCGACAAGCGCGCGGAACTCGGCCACAAGCTCGTCATGCGGCCGGCCGGCATCGATCGCAAGGCGGCGCAACCCGAAATGGACATGCGCCATCTGCTGGTAATAGCTGGTATAGGCGTAGTTCGTGACCGCCCCTGCCGCGGCGCCCAGCACCGGCACCGTCTGCGTGGCAAGCTTCTGGCCCAGCACCGTGGCCAGCCGCGGCGCAACACGCGCCACGAGCGCCTGTACCGCCGCCCCGGTCACCGCCATGCGCGTGCTCAGGAACGCAAGGTCCGCGCCGTCGTCATGATCAAGCGGCCCCGCGGCGCCGAACACCTGGATGCAGTCGTATTGCACTCCCGGCTCCGACGGGTCGAAACCGTGCTCCACCGCGACATCCTGTATGGTGCGCAGCAGGATGGTCGTGGTCGCCGGCAACTCCGCCAGAGCGGTGGGCAGACCGCCGGCGCCCCCGGCCGCACCCATCACCGTGGTCAGGGCGCGCCCCATCCATCCGGGGCTGTCCGCCACCACCTCGCGGGACCGGTGCGCGGCGTCCATCGCCGCGCGCAGGGCGCTTTCGGTGTGCGCGGTCAGCCGCGCGCGCATTTCCGGCGGCAGGCGGTCAAGCAGGCTTTCCGCCTGCCCGCCGATCATGTTGAGAACCTGTATTCCCGCGTGACCCGCCCGCGCGTGCCGCGCCGCCAGCGCCCCGAGGCGCGCCTGCACGTCGCCGGGCGGGATCGGGGCGTCGAGGATTTCCAGTGTTGGCCTGTTGGCGGGGTTCATCCGTCCAAGATCGGCGCAAACGCGGCCGCTTTCAAGTGGCGCGCGTCACCGGCCCGGTCACCCCATCCCATGCCCCTTGCTCCAGCGCCACGCCGAGAACGCGCGCCGGGTTGGTGGGTGGCGGCATCTCCACCCGGTCGAGCCGGCGGAACCCGAAGCGGCCGTAATAGGGCGCATCGCCCACCAGAAGCACCCGCCGCCATCCGCTGGCGCGTGCCCGGTCGAGGCATTCGAGGATCAGGTACCCCCCCAGCCCCTCGCCCTGGTGGGTCGGATGCACCGCGATCGGCCCCAGAAGGAGCGCGTCCTGCCCGCCGACACGCACCGGCCAAACCCGGATCGCGCCGGCCACGACCCCTTCGTCCCGCGCCACGAGGCACAACCCCGCCACCGGCGGCACGCCCTCGCGCAGCCGATAGGAAGACAGGGCTTCGCGCCCGGGCGCGAAGCACAGGTCGAAGAGCGCCTCGACCTCCCACCAGTCCTCGTCCCCTTCGGGCTGCAACTCAACCACGTGGAATACCTGTCAGAAATCGGCTGGCCACGCGCCTAGCACGGCGCTAGGACGGGCACAAACCGCAATCACGCGAAAGCCCGACCATGTTCTACAAGCCACAAGACGGCCACGGCCTGCCCCACAACCCCTTCAACGCCATCGTCACACCCCGCCCCATCGGCTGGATCGCGACGCGCGCCGCCGACGGCTCGGAAAACCTTGCACCCTATTCCTTTTTCAACGCGGTGGCCTACGTCCCGCCGCAGGTGATGTTCGCCTCCACCTCGGCCAAGCCGGACCGCGACGGCACCAAGGACAGCGTCGCCAACATCCGCGAAACAGGCGTCTTCTGCGTCAACGTGGTCGAGTACGCGATGCGCGACGTGATGAACCGCACCTCGGGCGCATGGGAGCGCGAAACTGACGAGTTCGCCCTCGCCGGGATCAGCCGCACCCCGTGCGAAACCATTCCGTGTTCACGTGTCACCGCTGCACCGGCATCGCTGGAATGCCGCCTGACGCAGATCGTGCAATTGCCCGGCGAGGCGAATTTCACCGTCTTCGGCGAGGTCACGGGCGTGCATCTGCGCGACGACTGCATCGTCGACGGCATCTTCGACGTGCTGCGCTTCAACCCGCTGGCCCGGATGGGCTACCGCGACTACACGGTGGTGCGCGAGAAATTCTCGCTCTCGCGCCCGGGCGAGTGACGCGGCCGGGGCGTCTTCTGGCCTCAAATATCCCGGGGTGAATTGGCCGCAGGCCAAGAGGGGCAGCGCCCCTCCCCTCAGCGCCCGTAATAGTCGCGGAACCACGCCACGAACTGCGCGATCCCCTCTTGCAGCCCCGTCTGCGGGCGATAGCCCGTCAGCCGCTGCAACAGGCCCGCGTCGGCCCATGTCACCGGCACGTCGCCCTTTTGAATCTGCATCATGTTGCGTTTTGCCGGCCGGCCCAGCTCGGCCTCGATCGCCTCGACGAAATCCAGCAGGCGCACCGGGCTGGAATTGCCGATATTGACCACCCGGTAGGGCGCCACCGGCGACAGGCTGTCGCCCGGCGCGATGCCGTCCGCGCCATGCGGCCGCTCGGGAACGGCATCCATCAGCAGGCGGATGCCGCGCACGAGGTCGTCGACATAGGTAAAATCGCGGTGCATCTCGCCGTGGTTGTAAATGTCGATCGGCCGGCCCTCGAGGATCGCGTCGACGAAACGGAAAAGCGCCATGTCGGGCCGCCCCCATGGCCCGTAGACCGTGAAAAACCGGAACATCGTCGTGGGCAGATCCCACAGATGGGCATAGGCGTGCCCCATCGACTCCGTCGCCTTCTTGGTGGCGGCGTAGAACGACATCGGCGTGTCCGCCTTCATCGTCTCGGCATAGGGCATGTCGGTGTTGGCCCCGTACACCGACGAGGTCGAGGCCATCATCAGGTGCCGCACGCCGTGCCGCCGGGCGGCCTCCATCACGTTGAAGCTGCCCACCACGTTGGCATCGACATAGGCGGCCGGGTTCTCGAGGCTGTAGCGGACGCCGGCCTGCGCGGCGAGATGCACGATGATCTCCGGCGCACAGGCATCCACCGCCCGGTCCAGCGCGGCACGGTCCTCCAGCATGGCCTCTGTCGCCGTGAAGCCGGGCTGCGCCGCGAGCATCTCGTGACGGCGCTGCTTGAGAGAGACATCGTAGTAATCCGTCATACCGTCGAGGCCGTGCACCTCGTGCCCCTCGCCGAGCAGGAGATCGGCAAGGTGATAGCCGATGAACCCGGCCGTTCCGGTTATGAACACGCGCGTCATCCCGGTCTTTCCCCAACTCCCCGCAACGCTCCAGCGATAGCGGCCGAGGGGGCTGTGCACAAGCGTTACGCCGATCCGTCGGTGCCGCCGGCGCGGCCCATCCGCCCCAGCTCGGGCGCGTAGATCCTGTAACCTTTCCGCCCGGCCTGCTTGACGGCGTAGAGGGCGGTATCGGCTTCTTCCAGCATGCGGCCGGGGTCGAGCGCGCCGGCGTGGGGCGCCACGCTGGCCCCTATGCTCGCCGAGACCTCCAGCATGACCCCGTTGTACGGGACCGGGCGCACGAGCACCGCGATGAGACGTTCGGCGAGGCACGCAACCTCCGCCGGATCGGTCAACCCCGGCAGGATGAGCAGGAACTCGTCGCCGCCGGTGCGGATCACCGCATCCACCGCGCGCGTCGCCGCTGTCAGTCGCTGCGCAACGGCCTGCAGCACGCGATCGCCGGCGGCGTGGCCATGGCTGTCGTTGACGGCCTTGAACCCGTCAAGGTCAAGTTGCACCAACGCCGCGCCCTCGCCGGTATCCGCAAGGCGCGCCAGCACCGGCCCGATGGCGCGCCGGTTCCGCAGCCCCGTGAGCGTGTCGGTGAATGCCTGCTCCTCCGCGGCGAGCCGCGCGCCGTTCAGCCGCAGGTTCAGCCGGCGCAACTCCTCCATCACGGCCGATTTGGCCTCCACGAGGTACAGCATCTCCACCGCCAGGTCGGTGGCCGCGAAATCCTTGCCGGTCAGGCCGAAATCGCGCACTGCCTCGATGATCGAAATCCCGAAGGAAAGGTTGATCACCGCCCGGCCGGGCGGCCCGTTCCCGCTGTCGGGATCGAGCGGCACGAGAACCCCCTTGAGTTCGGTCCGGGGTGGCCGGCGCAGGGCAAAGTGCAGCTTCAGCCCGACAAGGGAAAGCAGCGACTCCATCGTGCCCGTTGCGCGGGGTCGTTGCAGTTCCAGGATTTCCAGCAACCGGCTGCCGACAAGTGGTTGCCCCGTCACCACCCGGTGCAGCGTCGGCCCGGCATGAACCACGTGACCGGTCGAATCAAGCACGGCGTGCATGGGGCAGAGCGTGTCCAGGTAGCGCCCCGCGACATGCAGTGGCGGCACGCCGGTCACGCCGGCGCCCCGAGATCGAAGGCCCGCGCCTCGGCAAAGGTGGTTTCGAGCACCAGCACCTCGATCACCTCGTTGTCGCCGCAGCCGCCCTTGTAATCGAGGTAGACAAGCGCCCCGTAGTCATCGGCCATCGCCCGCAAGAGCCCCATCACCACGCGGCCAAAGCCGAATGTCGCATCGCAGGGCGTGCGGATGGTCAGCGTGAAGGAACGTGCCGTGTTCTGCCGCAGCAGCAACCCGGGCATGTCGAGTTCCGGCACGGCCAGCCGCGCCCGTGCGGGCAGATCGTCGAGCGCGTGCAGGAAGTCGACGAAATCCGTGCCGCTGAACCGCAAGAGCCGCCGCACCGCGCCCGTGCCGGAGGACGAGACGAGATAGGTGCCGATATCCTCCAGCACCTCGCCGCCGGGCCTGTCCAGCGCCTGCGACAGCGCGTCCAGGACCCGCCGGCTTACCTGCGGATCGTAGATCATCATGGGCTCGAAACGCTCGTAGCCGAGCCGGGCGCGGCCGGCGATACCGGACCAGAAGGCATCGCCGTACGTCTCCCGCGCGAAGTTCTCGATGGCCTGGTTGATCAGCCCGTGCATCGCCGCCTCCGTTTGCGCGGGGGCGATACTGGCAGCGGCGGGTTAACGACGTCTCAATGCAGCCAATTGTCGTCACCCCGCCGACCGCGCGGCGGGCCGGCACTCAGAAATCCGTCGGCGCCCCGCCCTCGGCCTTGCGCCGGGCAACGAACTCCGCCAGCGCCTCTTGCGCGCCGGCCTCCATCGGCGGCGCCTCGAAGCTGGCGATGATGTCCTGGAACACCTGGTGCGCGCGCTCTGCCGTCCAGACGCCGCCCGCGGCCTCCCACGCCTCGTAGTTGCGCCAGTCGCTCAGGAAAGGTTGGTAAAAGGCCGTGGTATAGCGCTCCTGCGTGTGCTCGATGCCGAAGAAATGACCCTGCCCGCCGACCTCGCGCACCGCCTCCGTCGCGATGTCATCAGGGTCTGTCCGGGTTAGCACAGGGTCGAGATACCGTTCGATCTGCTGCAGGATCTCGCAATCCATCACGAACTTCTCGGGGCTGGCGATCAGCCCGCCCTCCAGCCAGCCGGCGGCGTGATAGACCATGTTCGCGCCGGCCTGCACCGCCGACCACAGGCTGTTGGAGGTCTCCCACATCGCCTGCCCGTCCGGCACGTTGGCCGCGCAGACACCCGAAGCCCTCATGGGCAGCCCGTAGAAGCGCGCCAGCTGCCCGGTCATCTGGGTGGCACGCATGTACTCTGGCGTGCCAAAGGCGGGCGCGCCCGACTTCATGTCGACATTGCTGGTGAAGGTGCCGATGGCACAGCATGCGCCGGGGCGGATCACCTGCGCCAGCACCACCGCGCACAGGCTCTCGGCAAGGCTTTGCGCCACGGCACCCGCCATGGTCACCGGGGCCATCGCCCCGGCCAGAGTGAACGGCGTGACCACCAGACCCTGGTTGCGCTGCGCCAGCCGTATCCAGCCATCGAGCATCGGGTGATCGTGCTTGAGCGGCGAGGTGGAGTTAATGTTGGTGTACATGTGCGGGCGGGATTCGAACTCCTCCGCGGTCAGGCCGCCGGCGATGCGCACCATCTCCATCACGTCGTCCACCCGCTCGGCGCCGAGGCAGTAGGCATGCGCGACCTTGTCGGTCAGCGTCAGCTTGTCGTACAGCACGTCGAGGTGGCGGACGCTGGCGTGAACGTCCTGCGGCTCGACCGGGTAGCCGCCGACGAAGTGGATGCAATTGAAATACTGGCTGAGCTTGAGCAGGTTGCGGCACATCTCGCGCGTGCCGGGCACCTTGCGGCCAAGCCCCAGATCCCAGTAATTGGGCGGCGAGGAAACATTGCCGAAATTCAGGTGCCGCCCGCCCATCGTGATGGACCGGTCGGGGTTGCGCGGGACGATGTCCCACTGCGCCGGCGCCTTGCCGATCATCTCCATCACGAAATCGCGGCCCATGCGCACGTTTTCGCCGTCGATCTCGCACCCCCCCGAGGCGCGCAGGAAGTCCACCGCCCGGGGATTCAGGAACTCGATCCCGATTTCCTCGAGGATGCGCATCGCCCCATCATGCACCGCCTGTATGCCCTCCTCGTCGAGCGGCGCCACCGGCGGGTCGATCATCACAGGGGGCGACCACGGCATCTGGTCGATCACCGCGGTTCCGCGCCGTTCGGCGTTGCCGGCACGTCCGCCGCCGCGCCGCCTGCGTTTGGCCTGAACTGACATGATGGCTCTCCTGCTTGCGTCAGCACCATGGAAACACCGCGCCCGGGTGCGCAATTGCCCGTTTGCGACGCATCCTGTCGCTGCGCTTTCAGCCGTGGGCCTGTTTCGGCCGCAGGCCCCGCCCGGTTACGATCAGGTAAATGGCAAGGCTGGTCACCACGATCGCGCCGCCGATGGCCATGTTGACGGTGGGGCGCTCGCCCACCCCCATCCAGACCCAAAGCGGGGCGAGCACCGTTTCGAGCAGCATCAACAGGCTGACATTGGCCGCCTGCGTGTGGCGCGACGCCAGTGACAGGGTAAAGAACGACACGGGCAGGATGATACATCCCGTCACGGCCATCGCCCACGGGTGTCCGTCCGTCATCGCGCCAACGCCGGTGATGGCCAGCCCGTTCAGCCCCGCCGCCCATGCGCCCAGACCGATGACCAGCGGGATCGGCAGCCCCGGCCGGGCCCGCAGGATCACGAAATTGAGCGCCAGAACCGCTGCCACGCCAAGGCCGAACGCCGCCCCGGCCAGCGCACGGAGGTTGAGACCGACTTCCTCGCCCTTTCCGCCGGAGACGGAAATGCCGATGCCGACCATCACGGCCGCCATCGCCGCCCAGGTCGCGAGGCGCGTCGGCTCGCCCATGATGACACGGCTCAGGACCGCCGAGAACACGGGCACGGCGGCAACACCGAACAGAACCACCGCCGCCGGTGCCGAGGCGATGCCGAGACAGAAAAGGGTCGAGTTCAGGAACTGGCAGCCGACGATCGCCAGGCCGGGGCGGCTGGCCAGCTGGGCAAGGTCGCCGCCACGGTCGCGGCTGAGCAGGGCCCAGCCCAGCATCATCACGCTGCCCATCAAAAGCCCGCGCCACGCGGTCATCTGGAAGCCGTCCATCTCCGACCACCGCATGAACAGCGCGTCCGGCGTGAGAAACAGCGCCCCGGCCGCCGCCAGCCCGAGGCCGAATGCCGGGCGACGGCTCATGCGGACAGCCACGCGGGAACATGCCCGATATCGGGCAGCACGGCATCCGCATGCGGCGACAACTCGTCATGGCCGGCCGGACCCGTCAACACGCCAAGCGGGATCATCCCCGCCGCCCGTCCGGCGATCAGGTCATGCGTGCTGTCACCCACCATCGCCACACGGCGCGGATCGAGCCCCTCGGCCCGCGCGAAGGCCAACAACGCCCCCGGCGCGGGTTTGGCCCCGTGGCCCGAATCGAACCCGGCGACGAACGAGAACCGCTCGGCGATGCCGGCGGCGCGCAGGTGTGCCGCGGCGGCAAAGGCGCTATCATTGGTCACGACCCCGAGCACCAGCCCCTGCCCGCGCAACCCGTCCAGCAAGGGGCCAAGCGGCACGGGCGGCGTCAGCGGCGCCTCGGCCGAGGCCCGGGCGAGCTCTTCCTCCAGATCGGCGATGGACCGGTCGCGGATCACCCGGGCGACGCATTCCGCCGCCTCCCGGTTGGTGCCCGCGATGACCGGGCTGGTGGGCAGGAAGCGCCGCGCGCCGGGATCGAACCCGATCGCCGCCGCCAGCGACGCGGCCCGCGCGGGACATCCTTCGGCAAGGGCCGCGATCAGATCCTCCGCCCACACGCTCCAGGTGGCGTGGAAATCGAACAGCGTGCCGTCCTTGTCGAAAAGCAGCGCGTCAACCTTTCTGACCGGTTCGTTCACCATGATCCGGTCACGTCCAGTGAACCTGCTGGCCGCCGGGCAGCGCGGCACGGGCGGCCATGGGCGTGGCGGGCGCGAGATTCGCATGCTCGCAAAACGCCGTCACCCACGCGTCGTCCATCAGCACGAAATCAAGAACGGCCCCAAGGAATTCAGGGTCTTGCGCGCGCTCGCGCACGTCGGCCGCCGAGGCCCCGGTCGCCCCCAAAAAGACGGGGAACAGGTCATCGTTGCCCGCCAGCCAGGCCAGGCATTCAAGCGCGATCGCTTCGGCGGCATCCTGCGACAAGCTCAAAAGAGTTAATTCCCGGAAAGGTTTTCTTAACCAGTGCCATGGATAGTCTCCCTGAGCGAAAGAGCAAGTCCGAAAGGCGACGGCACATGACCGGAACGATAATGATCGTCGACCCGCTTGCCACCAACAGGATCGTGCTGAAGGTCAAGCTCTCGGCGGCCTTCTACACGGTGACGCAGGCCGAAAGCGGCGCAGAGGCCGTGGCGCGGGCACGTCGTGACCGGCCGGATCTCTTGCTGGTCAGCGACAACCTGCCCGACATGTCGACCGAGGCGCTCCTGCGGGCGCTCGGTCGCCCCGGCGGGGACCCGATGCCCGCGGTGGTCGTGCTGATGACGGCCGCGGACGCCGACCGCCGCGTTTCGGCGCTGCAGGCCGGCGCCGCCGACGTGATCCGCAAACCCTTTGTCGAAAGCGCGCTGCTCGCGCGGCTGCGCCGGATCCTGCGGCAGCGGCACATGAACGCCGAGCTCAGGATGCATGCCGACACCGCCGCGGCGCTTGGCTTTGCCGAGGCGCCTGCCACCTTCGACGGGCCGGCCCGGATCGCCATACTGGCCGACCGGCCGGACCGTTCGCAGGATACGCTCGCCCGCCTGCAGCCGTTCTGCCGGCATCAGCTGTCAGCCGCGGGCTATGAACCGCCCGGCACGATCGACGGGCCACAGCACCGACAGGATCTCTTCGTCGTCCGCATCGGCGCCGACCAGACCGACGCGGGGCTGAGCCTCGTCGCGGAATTGCAGGCCTCGCCGCAGACGCGGCACGCGCGCGTGGTCGCGCTGCTCGACCCCCAGGCGGAGCACCTGATCGGGCCGGTGCTCGACATGGGCGCGCATGACGCGGTCGCAGGCGGGGTCAGCGACCGGGAAATCGCCATGCGCCTGTCACTTCAACTCGACCAGAAACGGCGTGACGATGCCATGCGCGAAACCCTTGCTAGCGGGTTGCACGCCGCCGTCGTGGACCCGTTGACCGGGCTCTACAACCGCCGCTACGCCCTCACCTATCTCAAGCGGCTGTCGGCCAGCGCGGCGCGCGATGAACGCACATTCGCCGTCATGCTGGCCGATCTCGACCACTTCAAGACGGTCAACGACCGGTTCGGCCACGCAGCCGGCGACGCGGTCCTCGCCCAGATCGGGCGGCGGATGCAGGGCGCGCTGCCCTCCGAGGAAATGATCGCCCGGATCGGGGGCGAGGAGTTTCTCATAGCCGTTCCCGACACCTCGCTTTCGCAGGCGCGCAGCCTTGCCGACAGGATCTGCGCGCTGGTGCGGGAACACCCGGTGGCGCTGCCGGGCGCCTCCGGTCAGGTGTCGGTGACGGTCAGCATCGGGGTGGCGCTGGCCGCGCCGTGCAACAGGCCGGAACCCGCCGACATCGAGGCCCTGATCGGGCAGGCCGACGGGGCACTCTATGGCGCCAAGTCGGGCGGCCGCAACACGGTCACGTTCTGCCGCCGCCCCGCGGCCTGACCGCACGTCGCCCCCTCGTGCGCCGCCCCGACCCACCGTTCCGCGGCCGGGCGACGCGCCGCGCTTGTATCATCGCCACGGGCGCGTATGCTGCGCCGCGGGACTGCGCCCACCTGCCGGTCCTGACCGGCGGCGGCCGCGCGCACGTCACATCCGCCGCGCCGGCGGTTTCGCGACATCGCGACGCACGGACGGTTTGGCCCCTTAAAAGCCGGCGCATCCGGCGGCATCTTGGGGCGCGGCGTGAAGAGGATGACCATGACCGACACCCCGTCCGATACCGGACCCCGAGCACTCTGGCCCGCCCTGCGCAAGGGATTCCGGCGCAAGTGCCCCTGCTGCGGCACGGGCCCGATGATGAAAAGCTACCTGCAGGTGCGCGACGTCTGCATGGTGTGCGGGCAGGAATTGCTCCACCACCGCGCCGATGACGGGCCCGCCTACCTGACCATCCTGATTGTCGGTCACCTCATGGCGCCGCTGCTGCATGTCTCCTTTACCATGTTCCGACCCGAGCCGCTGGTGCTGTTCACGATATTCGCCATTGGATGCGTCGGGCTGTCACTGTACCTTCTGCCGCGTCTGAAGGGGGCGGTCGTGGGGTTCCAATGGGCCCGGATGATGCACGGGTTCGGCGAACAGGCCTGACGCCCCGTGGGTGCCCCGCGGCAGACCTCGCCGCCATGCGAAGGGAACGAATGACCGACGACAAGACCGCCGTCAGAGATGCCGCCACGGTGATCGTCCTGCGCGACAGGGACAGCGATCCGCGGGTCCTGATGGGCCAGCGCGGCCGCAAGGCCGCGTTCTTTCCGTCGAAATTCGTCTTTCCCGGCGGGGCGCTCGACTCGGAGGACGCGGACGTGCCGCTGGCGCACCCGCTGCCGGCGATCTGTGCGGAACGTCTGCGCGAGGATGCCGAGCAAGACCTGTCGGCCGTGCTGCCCGTCACCGCGATCCGAGAATTGTGGGAGGAAACCGGCCTGCTGCTCGGTACGCCGGGCGCGTGGCCCGGCGTGCCGGGGCCGGACTGGGAGCGCTATGCCCGGACGGGACACCGCCCGACCGCGGAGCATATGCAATTCTTTTTTCGCGCGATCACCCCACCCGGACGGCCACGGCGTTTCGACGCGCGGTTCTTTCTGGTCGACGCCGCGGACATCCGCGGCGACCCGGATGATTTCTCGGGCGCCGCCGACGAGCTGTCGCACCTGCAATGGGTTCCGCTGGCAGAAGCCCGCGCGCTCGACCTGCCCTTCATCACCGAGGTCGTGCTGGCCGAGGTCGCCGCACGCGCGAGAGACAGGTCGCCCCCGGCGTCGGTCCCGTTCTTCCGCAACGACGACGAGGAAAGCCTGTTTCGCCGCCTGCACGGGCGGGCGCCCCCGCCCGACCTCTAGCCCGCCAGCACCAACAGCAGGATGCTGGCGGTCAGCAGCGCGATGCCGCCCAGCTCCCGCCGGGTGACGCGTTCGCGGAACACCAGCACCGAGGCCAGCAGCGACAACACCACCTCCACCTGCCCGACGGCAAAGACATAGGCCGCGTTCTGGAGCGTGAAGGCCGTGAACCAGCTGACGCTGCCGCCAAGGCTCGTGATCCCGATCCAGACGGCCCTGCGGCGCGCCTGCCAGACCCGTGCCAGTTGCCCCGGCTCGCGCCATGCCAGCCAACCGGCCATCGCCAGCGACTGCGCCAGCGTCACCGCCGACACCGACACCGCGGCGCGCAGGAAGGCGTCGTCGCTGCCGACCTCCAGCGTGGCGCCACGGTACGCCACGGCAGACACGGCGAACAACGCGCCCGAGGCCAGCCCGAGCCCCGCCGCCCGGTTGAAAAGACGCCGCAGCCGGCCGCCGGGCAGCGCCGGCGTGTCCGACAGCACCACGACCCCCCAGAGCCCCGCGAGGATGGCCGCCATCCCGGCAAGGCTGACCCGGTCCCCCAGCACGAGGAAACCGACCAGCGCGGTCTGGATGACCTCGGTCTTCTTGAAGGTGATCCCGACCGCGAAATTGCGCTGCGCGAACAACAGTACCACGCACCATGTCGCGAGGATCTGCGCCAGACCGCCGCTCAGCGCAAACGCCCAGAATGCCCCGGACAGCGCCGGAACCGCCTGCCCGCACCACGCCAGATACCCCGCCGCAAGACCAAGCGCCGCCGGTGCGGAGTAGAAAAACCGCGCAAACGTCGCCCCGCCGGCCGATAACGGCCCCATGCTGAGCGATTTCTGCAGCATGAAGCGCAGCGTCTGGAACGCCGCCGCCGTGACCGAGAGAAGGATCCATGGCTCCATGGCCGGGGCTATGCGGCCTTTTGCACCGGAAATCCAGAGCGCGGGATTTTTCGCGAAAAATCCCGCCGCAAGATCTTCGCGAAGATCTTGCCGCGCTCAGCCCTCCCGGTCGGCGTGCGGCCAAAGCGGGTGCGGCACCGGATCCTTGGGCCTGAGGAAATGATCCGCGAAGATCTGGGCGTAGGAGCGGTAGTAATACCCGCCGTTTCGCGCCAGGTACTTCTCGCGGTTCTCGCGGAAAAGCCGCGGCAGGCGGTACCACGCGGCGCCGGGGTGCATGTGGTGGACCACGTGCAGGTTGTTGTTGAGAAACATCAGCGCCAGCGGGCCGGTATCCTCGATCACGACGGTGCGCCCGCTAGCACGTTCGTGCGCGCGATGCTCCAGAAAGGTGCGGATCTTGAGCACGGAAAACCCCGCATACGCGGCGACGAAATAGGCCCAGAGCGGCATCGGCGACCAGACCACCCAGGCCAGCACGAGCAGCACGCCGGGAACATGCATGACCCACGCGTTCAGAACCCGCGCGTCGCCGTTGCGGATCGAACGCCAGTCGTCGCGAAGGAACACCGCCATGCCGATCGCCGGGCCGACGATCATGCGCCCGGCCAGCGTGTTGTTGACGATCAACAGCCGCTGCACCCAGCGGGGCAACCTGGCCCACACGGCGGGATCCATGTAGTTCGATTCCGGGTCGTCATACGGATCGGTCAGGATCGAATCGACATGATGCGCCAGGTGCAGGTCGCGAAAGCGGCGGTAGGGCACGAACAGCCCGAGGCACGCGAACACCGTCGCCTCGTTGAGCCGCGCATCGCCAAAGGGATGGCCGTGCAGCGCCTCGTGCGTGAGAGACGAGTGGAAGGCGATGGCAATCGCCGCGAGCACGATACCCAAGGGCAGCCAGAACACCGCGGCCCAGGTCGTGGCCAGTGCCCACAAAGCGTAGCAGCCAAGCATCAGACCGATTGTCGGCCACTCGATCCCGGTCTCGCGGCGCGGCGTCTCAGACATCGGCGCGCCCCCAGCGAATCCGTGACCAGACGCGTTCGTAAAGGACGTAAGAGACCAGCCCGATCGCCGTGTTGACCGCCGCCATGATGCCGCCCACGGCGGCCGAGCCCGTCATCAACAGGCCCACAAGGCTCATAACCGCAAGGCCGATCACGTTCCACAAAACGGCTTTCACAAGCGTACGCGCTCGCGTCTCCATTCCTTTCTCCTCTTGTTCCTGATCCCGTTCTGGTTACGCCACGAGCCGGTGGCGGCGTAGTCCGAATATGGTTAACATTTATCTGCAATGTTGATATTTATAAACGCATGACGGAAAAAACCGACAAACGCCACCGCGCGGCCCTGTTCCGTGCGCGCCTCGGCGAGGCCATGCGCGACCGCGGCGTCAGCCAGAGCGCGCTGGCGCGGGCGATCGGCGTCGACCGGTCGACCGTGTCGCAGTTGATAAAGGGCACCGGCGCAAGGCTACCGAACGCGCAGATCGTCGGGGAATGCGCGGCCACGCTGGGGATCTCGGCGGACTGGCTGCTCGGCCTGACCGACCGGCCCGAGACGGCCGCCGACATACTGGCCAACACGCTCTCGCTGACCGAGGCGCCGCGGGCCATGGTGGACGAGCAGATTTTCAGATGGCACCGGGAGGCCGCGGGCTACAAAATCCGTCACGTGCCCGCCGGGCTGCCCGACATGCTCAAGACCCGCGCCATGCTGAAATGGGAATACGCGCCGCATCTGGGCCGCAGCATAGACCAGGCGATCGGCGCGTCGGAGGACCGGCTGTCATGGATGCGCCGCACCCAGTCGGATTACGAGATCGCGCTGCCCCTGTTCGAGGTCTACTCCTTCATCAGTGGCGAAGGATACTACGCTGGCCTGCCGCGCGAAACGCGCGAGGAACAGGCCACATACCTTGTCGACGTGGCCGAGCAGCTTTATCCGCGCATGCGGATCTACCTGTTCGACGCGCGGCGGCTTTATTCCACCCCGGTCACCATCTTCGGCCCGATGCTCGCCGCGATCTATATCGGGCAGAGCTACCTCGTCTTTCGCGACACCGAGCGGGTGCAGGCATTGACCGCGCATTTCGATCACCTCGTGCGCGAGGCAAATGTCACGGCACGGGGCCTGCCCGGGCATGTGCGCGCGCTGTGGAAAGAGGCATGAACGAGTCACGTGCCCACCGCGGCAGGACGCAAACCGCGCCCCGCGTGCGGGGCCGGCGCCCTGCGCGCATCTGAAGACCACGCTAGAAGGGCATCGGATGCGCCCGATGCGTCGCGTCGATCTCGTCGAGGATTTCCTGCGTCAGCCGGATCTCGGCGCTGCCAAGCGCGGTTTCGAGCTGCCCCGGCGTCGTCGCCCCGAATATGGCCGAGCACATGAAGGGCCGCGTCAGGCACCACGCCAGCGCCATTTGCGCGGGGTCCATCCCATGCCGCCGGGCGATGTCCAGATAGGCCCCCGCCGCGGCAAAGGCGCGGTCCGTCCGGCGCCCGCCCAGCGTCTCGTTCAGGGTCATGCGCGACCCCTCGGGCACCTGCCCGTCCTGGTACTTGCCGGTCAGAAGACCCGCCGCCAGCGGCGAGAACGCCAAGAGCCCGACATCCTCGTTCACGCTCATCTCGGCCATGTCGGTGTCGTAGAGCCGGCAGAGCAGCGAATACTCGTTCTGCATCGACACCACGCGCGGCCAGCCGTTCTGCTCGGCGATGCGCAGCCATTGCGAGGTGCCCCAGGCACTTTCGTTCGACAGGCCGAAATGGCGGATGTTGCCCTTGTCCACCTGTTTTTGCAGCGCCTCCAGCGCATCTTCCATGTGCGCGATGGTCTCGGCCCGGTCCTGCCCCGACGGGTCATAACGCCAGTTCTGCCGGAACATGTAGCTGCCGCGGTTGGGCCAGTGGAACTGGTAAAGGTCGATGTAATCGGTCTGCAAGCGCCTGAGCGAGCCCTCCACCGCCCCGGGGATGGTGTCAGAGGTGATCGGCGCCCCGTCGCGCGCGCCCCTGAAGCCCTCGCCGGAATGCTTGGTGGCAAGGATCACGTCGCCGCGGCGCCCCGTTCTGGCGAACCACGTGCCGATGATCTCCTCGGTCCGGCCGGTCGTTTCGGGCAAGGTGGGGTTGACCGGATACATCTCCGCCGTGTCGATGAAATTGACACCATGCGCCAGCGCCACCTCGATCTGGGCGTGGCCCTCGGCCTCGGTGTTCTGGGTGCCCCATGTCATCGAGCCAAGGCACAGCGCGCTGACCTCCAGCCCCGTGCGGCCCAGCGGGTTCATCTGCATCTCTGGTCCCTCCGTTCGCTTCGCCGCCCCGACCCTAGCGTTTCTGGCAGGAAGGTCACCCCGTATTTCACGTGTTGAGAACAACCAAAGAACATTATACCTTGCGGGCATGAACGCCCACCTGCTCGACCGCCGCACGCACCATGCCCGGCCCGACCTGACGGTTCTGGGTCATCTCACCCTGCCGCTGGGGCGGCTGCACGAAATCTGCGGGCCGGCGCGGCACATGCTGGCGATGCTGGTGGCGGGGGCCATGCGGGGCGACGTCTTCTGGATCGCCCCGGCGTGGCAGCGCGACTGGCTCAACCCCGACGGTATGGCGGGCGTCGCCGGGCCGGAGCGGTTCACCTTCATCGCGCCGCGGCGGGACGCGGACCTGCTGTGGACGCTGGAGGAAGTGCTGCGCAGCGGCGCGGTGCCCCTTGCGGTGGCCGAGCTGCCGGCCCCGCCGGGAATGACGGCGGTGAGGCGCCTGCACCTGGCCGCCGAGACGGGGGCGACGCAGGGCATATGCACGCCCCTCGGCCTTGTCCTGACCCCCGCAGACGGGGGCGCGCCGGGGATCGAGACGCGCTGGCACATGGCCCAGGCCCACGCCCCGGGCGCGCCCGGCTGGACACTGTCGCGCCGCCGCGCCCGCACCCTGCCGCCATGCTCATGGCGTCTGACGGGGCGGCCGCGCGCCTGGCGGCTGAGCGGGGCACAACACGAATAGGGCTGGCCGCGCCGCCACGGACCGTTAACATGCGGTCATGCTGCACCGCATCATCCCCGTACTCGGCCTTCTGGCCCTGCTCGCCCACGCCGTGGGCGCCGCCCCCGCGGATTACCGGCTCGACACCGCACGATCCGAGGTGCGATTCACCTACAACCTCGACGGCAGCATCATGACCGGCCGCATGCCCATACACGCCGTCGAGTTGACGCTCGACCTTGAAAACCTGCCGGCAAGCCGGGTGCGGGTCACGCTCGACGCCGCCGGGACGCGCGCCGGTTTCTTCATGGCGACCGACGCCATACGCGGCCCAAGGATGCTCGACACGCAGAACCACCCGTTCATCCGTTTCCGGTCGACGGGACTCAGCGGCAACCTGCAGAACCTCACCATCCGCGGCGCGTTGACCGTCCGCGGCATCACGCGGACGGTAACGCTCGATGGCGGCCTGTACCGTCAGCAGGGCACGGCCCCGACGGATCGCGACCGGCTCATCATACTGCTCACCGGCGAGATCAGCCGCTCCGCCTTCGGCGTCACGGGCTACGCAGGTCTTGTCAGCGACCGGATCGGCCTGCGTGTCGTTGCGCGAATCGCGCGCTGACGGCGCCGCAGGGACACGCAACTGACCTGCATCAATGTGTCGCCGAACCCGATGGGCAACCCTGCGCGCGAAGGCACGGTCACAGTCAAAGGAGATTCCCATGTCACATGATTTCAACGGCCGCTCGGCCATCGTCACCGGCGGCGGCTCGGGCATCGGGGCGGCGATCTGCCGCCAGCTCGCCGCGGGCGGTGCGACCGTGACGGTCGCCGACCTCGACACCGCGGGCGCAGAGGCGGTCGCGCACGAGATCACGCAATCGGGCGGATCGGCACGGACGCACATCGTCGACACAGCCGATCCCGCGCAGGTCGAAGCGATGGTGGCCGACGCCGAGGCGGCCGCTGGCGCGCTGCACCTGCTGGTCAACAACGCCGGCATCGGCGGCACGCCCGGCCCGGTGGGCGAGTATCCGCTGGACGACTGGCACAACCTGATCGGCATCAACCTCAACGGCGTTTTCTACGGCATGCGCTACGCCCTGCCCGCGATCGAGCGCGCGGGCGGCGGGGCGATCGTGAACATGTCATCGATCCTCGGCAGCGTGGGCTTCGCCACCGCGGGCGCCTACGTCGCGGCCAAGCATGGCGTGGTGGGGCTGACCAAGGTGGCGGCAATGGAATACGCCCAGCATGGTGTGCGGGTGAATGCCGTCGGCCCGGGTTTCATCAACACGCCGCTGCTGGAAAAGAACCTCGACGCCGAGACGCTGCAGGCCATCGCGCGGATGCACCCGGTGGGTCGGCTGGGCACGGCCGACGAGGTCGCCAACCTCACCTGCTTCCTGCTCAGCGACGACGCGGGCTTCATCACCGGCAGCTATCACCTTGTCGACGGCGGCTATACCGCGCAATGAGGGCGCGCACGGCGCGTCAGCCCTTGGCCCCCGCGCTGGCATCCTCCTCGGCGTCCTCGGCCGCCTGTTCCTCGGCCTGCTCGGCATACCATTCCTGCGCCGCCGCCAGCGCAACCGGCGATGCCGTGGGCTGCACACCGAGATAGGCGCCGGTCTCGTCCACCGGCACGCCCGGACGGCGGGTCATCCGCCAGGCGGCATAAACGGTGATGGCCGCGAAGATCACCACGAGAAACAGCCAGAACCCGTCGGGGCCGGCCAGTTCCATCATCTGCCCCGTGGCCATCGGCCCCACGATCGCCCCCAGGCCGTAGGCGAAAACAAGGCCGCCGGATGCGGCCGCCATGTCGTCCACCTCGAGGTAGTCGTTGGTGTAGGCAATGAACAGCGCGTAGAGCGGGTTGGCCACCCCGCCCACGATGAACGCGAGCACGAGGATCACCTCGAACGGTGTGCCGAGGATGAAGCTGGAGCCCGTCGCCACCGTCCCGATGGCGGCCAGCACGAGGATCAGCACGCGCCGGTCCATCCGGTCCGACAGCCATCCCACCGGGAACTGGCACACCATCGAACCGGTGAAGATCGCGGCGACGAAGGCGGTGATCTGCGGCACGCTCAGCCCCGCCGCCGCGCCGTAGACCGACGCCATGCCGAACTGCGCGGCAAACGCCCCGCCCAGCAGCAGCGTGCCGACGCTGGCCAGCGGGGAATTGCGGTAGAGCTGCAAAAGACTCATCGGCTTGGCGGTCTCGAAGGCGGGCGTCGGCGAGATCGACAGCAGGATCGGCGCGAAGGACAGCGAGACGAGGATCGAGGGAATCACGAACAGGAAGAAGCCGCTCGCGTCGCCGAGGTTCATCATCCCCTGCGCCGCGATCATGCCCGCCATCTGTGCCACCATGTAGACCGACAGCACCTTGCCGCGCGTCTCGTTGGTCGCGGCGTTGTTGAGCCAGCTCTCGGCCGTGACGTACACCCCCGACAGGCAGAACCCCAGGACGACGCGGATCGCCGTCCAGCTCCAGGGATCTGTCAGGATGGGAAAGGCGATGAGCCCGGCGGAAATGAACGAGGCAAGCGCGGCAAAGACGCGGACATGCCCCACCCTGCGAATCATCTCGGGCGCAATCCGGCTGCCCACGAGAAAGCCCAGGAAATAGCCCGAGGTGATGAGCGACAGCTGCAGCGTGCCGAACCCTTCCAGCGCGCCGCGAACACCCATCAGCGTCGCCTGCATGCCGTTGCCGATCATGATGAGGGTCATGCCCAGCAGAAGGGCCCAGACCGAGGCGAGAACCTGAAACATGCCGCTGACCCTTGTGCTGCGCGGACACCGCGTCGTATCGGGCGCGCTAGCAGTGCGCACGCGACAGCGTCAAACCCGTTTGCGACCCCGACGCGGGATTCTGCCCGCGCGCCTGCCAATCGGGCACTGGCCCTCGGCCCCAAGGCCCTTTAAACGGGGCGAAACGAACCCGGCAAAGGCGCGACGCGAACATGGCACGGCACCTTATCACCTCGGCGATCCCCTACATCAACGGGATCAAGCATCTAGGCAACCTCGTGGGCAGCCAGCTGCCCGCAGACCTTTACGCCCGCTACCTGCGCGGGCGCGGGCACGAGGTGCTGTTCCTTTGCGCCACGGACGAGCACGGCACCCCGGCCGAACTGGCCGCCGCCAAGGCCGGCAAGCCGGTGGCGGACTACTGTGCCGAGATGTGGCAGGTTCAAAAGGACCTCTCCGACGGCTTCCGCCTCAGCTTCGACCATTTCGGGCGCTCCTCCAGCCCCCAGAACACCCGCCTTACCCAGCATTTCGCCGGCAAGCTCTACGAGAACGGTCTGATCGAGGAGGTGACCGAGAAACAGGTCTATTCGCTCGCCGACGGCCGGTTCCTGCCCGACCGCTACATCGAGGGCACCTGCCCCAACTGCGGCTACGAGAAAGCCCGCGGCGACCAGTGCGAGAACTGCACGAAACAGCTCGACCCCACCGACCTGATCGACCCGCGCAGCGCGATTTCCGGCTCTACCGACCTGGAAGTGCGCGAAACCAAGCACCTTTTCCTGCGCCAGTCGAAGATGCGCGACGAACTCGATGCGTGGATCGACTCGAAGTCCGACTGGCCAGTGCTGACCACGTCCATCGCCAAAAAATGGCTGCACGACGAGGGCGGCCTGCGCGACCGCGGCATCACCCGCGACCTCGACTGGGGCATTCCCGTCAAGCGCGGCGACGAGGACTGGCCCGGCATGGAGGGCAAGGTGTTCTATGTCTGGTTCGACGCGCCCATCGAATACATCGCCTGTGCCGGCGAATGGGCCGAGGCGCGCGGGCTCGACGACGCCGCATGGCAACGCTGGTGGCGCACCGACAAGGGGGCCGACGATGTCCGCTACACCCAGTTCATGGGCAAGGACAACGTGCCGTTCCACACGCTCAGCTTCCCGGCCACGCTGCTGGGGTCGGGCGAGCCGTGGAAGCTGGTGGATTACATCAAGTCCTTCAACTACCTCAACTACGATGGCGGGCAGTTCTCCACCTCGCAGGGCCGGGGCGTGTTCATGGACCAGGCGCTCGATATCCTGCCGGCGGATTACTGGCGCTGGTGGCTGCTCAGCCATGCGCCCGAGGGCGGTGATGCCGAGTTCACATGGGAGAACTTCCAGGCGAACGTGAACAAGGACCTCGCCGACGTCCTCGGCAACTTCGTCTCCCGCGTGACGAAGTTCTGCCGCTCCAAGTTCGGCGAGGCGGTGCCGGAGGGCGGCGAGATCGGCAATCGCGAAGCCGCGCTGATCGAGGAGCTGGAGGCCAAGACCCGCGCCTACGAGGCGCACATGGAAGCGATCGAGATCCGCAAGGCCGCGATGGCGCTGCGCGGGATCTGGGTGGCGGGCAACGAGTACCTGCAAGACGCCGCCCCCTGGGCCACCTTCAAGCAAGACCCGGACACGGCGGCGATGCAGATCCGCCTCGCGCTCAACCTGATCCGGGTCTACGCGGTGCTCTCGGCGCCCTTCATCCCCGACGCCGCCGGCAAGATGCTGCACGCCATGAACACGGGCGACGCCGCGTGGCCGGGCGATCTGTCCGCCGCGGTGTCGGCCCTGCCCGCGGGCCATGCCTTCTCCGTGCCGGAGGTGCTCTTTGCCAAGATCACCGATGCGCAGCGCGAGGACTGGCAGGCGCGCTTCGCCGGGGCGCGCGCCTGACCGGACTGCCCGGATGAGCTTGACCGGGTTGCGTCGAACGTGCGACTCGACGTGGGTCACAACCAAAAGGGGACCGGTTGCATGACGACCCAGCGATCGCAGGACACGGGCGACTCGTTCGCGCATCTGTTCGACGGCATGCCCGCCCCCGCCCTGCTCCTCGATGCAACGGACGGATCGATCCGGGCCGCGAACGCGGCCGCGGCCGAGATGCTGGGCTATAGTCGCGACGAGCTGACGGGCATGACCGCCGGCGACATCCATCCCCACGAACTGCCCCGCCTTAACGACTTCTTCGAGGAAACGATCAGCCACGGCGCGTGGCAGCGCGACGACCTGTCCTGCCGCACCAACGGCGGCGCCTTCGTTCCGGCCGAGATCCGCAGCACCGCCGTCACGCGCGCGGGCCGCCAGGAGCTGCTGGTACTCATCCGCGACCTGCGCGGCGAGCAGCTGGCCGAGGTGGGGCAGTCGGTGCGCAAGCTCGTGCACGACCTGCGCAACGCGCTGTCCACGGCGCAGCTGCTGTCAGACAGGCTGCAGGGCCATTCGGACCCCAACGTGCGCACCGGGGCAGATGTCATGTCGCGCTCGCTCGAACGCGCGCTCGACCTTTGCCAGCAAACGCTGCGCGCAGGGCGGGCCGAGGAACAGCGCCCCGACCCGACGCGCTTCCTGCTTGACGACGTGGTCGACGACCTGATGGCCACGGCCGTTCTGCCCAGCGGGCTGGGCGCGCAGATCGCCTTCGACCCGGCCGACAGCGTCGCGCTCGACGCCGACTACGACCAGGTCTACCGGATCCTGCTCAACCTCGTGCGCAACGCGTCGGACGCGGGGGCGCGCCTGCTCACGATCCGCGGCCAGCGGGAGGGCGCGGGCGCGCGCGTCACCGTCACAGACGACGGCCCCGGCCTGCCCGACACCGTCGTTGCCGGCCTGGAGCGGGAAAAGGAAACGCCCGGCGGCAGCTCTGGGCTGGGCCTGATGATCGCCTCGGAGCTGGCGGACGGCCACGGCGGCACGCTGACCGTCGAGGACACCGGCCCGGGCGGCACCACCTTCCGCCTCGATCTACCGGATCAGCACTGACAACCCGTCTCGTCTGCGCCGCGGTACTCGGGGTCGATGCGCGTGCGCATCAGGTTGTTGGCATAGGTCGCGATGACGAACTCGCCCACCACCGCGATCACCTCCAGCAACGAGGGCTCGTCCAGCCCCTGCCGGGCGAAATGCGCGATTTCCGACCGGGGCAGCCGCCCCCGCAACTCGATGATGCGCCGCGCGGCCTGCACCAGCAGGCGCTCGCGCGGGTTCTCGGGCAGCTCGCAGGACAGCACCGCCCGCACGCTCGGATCGTGGGCGCCGGCGTCGCGCGCCTCCTTTGACAAGGCGGCTCGGCAATAGGCGCAGTCGCTTTCCAGCGCCGTCATGAGCCCCACCAGCATACGCTCGGCCTCCGTCAGCCGGCCGTTCTCGGTCAGATGGCCGTCCAGCGCCTCGAACCCCGACAACACGGCGGGGTTGGCCTTCAGCGTCCTGAAAAGGTTGGGAACCCCCTCAGGATTCCTCTCATCCGGCTTTTCGGGCGTGTTTTCGCTGTCTGTCACCACGTCTTGCCTCTTCGTCAGCCGCCCGGTGACCATAGACGGGCGCGCTGTGATCGTCCATCGCCTCGCCTCTGGGCCCTTGTCACGATCACGGCACCGCAACAACGCGCCCCGCTCACGGCCGCGTCATCCGCCCGCCGCCAGCTCGATCTTGACCTCGCGGGTCTCGCCGTCATTGGTGAGTTCAAGCACCACCGTGTCGCCGGGGCGATGCTTGTCCAGCGCCGCGAGCAGGTCGTCGATCCCGGCAATCCGCGTCCCGTCGAGGCCCGTGATGATATCGCCCGGGCTGATCCGCCCGCCGCCGGAAAACCGCGCGGCTTCCAGACCGGCGCGGGCGGCGGGCGATCCCGGTTCCACCCCGAGGATCATAACCCCCTCGATGCCCTCGCCGCGGGCCAGCTGGTTGACCCGAGGATCATAGCGGATGCCGATCGCGGGCGGGGCATACTCGCCCGTCTCGATGAGTTCGGGCACAACGCGGTTGACGGTGCCCACGGGCACGGCGAACCCGATCCCGGCGCTCGTGCCGGAGGGGCTGTAGATCGCCGTGTTCACCCCGATCAGCCGCCCCGCGCTGTCCAGCAGCGGCCCGCCGGAATTGCCCGGGTTGATCGCCGCGTCGGTCTGGATCAGCCCGGTAATGGGCCGGCCGCTGCGCGACGGCAACTCGCGATCGAGCGCCGAGACGATGCCCTTTGTCAGCGTCCAGTCGAGGCCGAACGGGTTGCCGATGGCCAGCACGGACTGGCCCACCTGCAGCTCCGAACTGCTGCCAACCGTCACCGGCGCGGGCAATTCTCGGGATTCGATGCGCAGCACGGCGAGATCGTGCGAGGGATCGCGCCCCACCAGCCGCGCGGGGAAACTGCGCCCGTCAGCCAGACGGACTGTCGCGGCCGAGGCGCCCTCGATCACGTGGTTGTTGGTCACCACGTGCCCGCGGCCATCCCAAAGGAACCCCGACCCGGTGCCGCGCGGCTGCTCGTACACGTTGCGGGACCACGGGTCACGCACCCGCTCGGCCGTCGAGATGAACACCACGCTGTCGCGCGCGGTCTCGAACAGTTCGATCGTGGCCTTCTCGTCGCCGGCCAGATCGCCCCGCGCCGTGACCACCCTCGGCTCCGCCTCGGGTTCGAGATAGGCCATGCGCACGGCCGGCATGATCTGGTAGGTGCTTACGACCACCATGGCGGCCAGCGTGACGGCCATCAGGCGGATCAAGAAGCGATAGCTCATCGAAACCCGTATCCTCTCGTTCAGGTTCTGCCCGAGGGTGGGTATTCACGCGCCGCGATGCAACCGTCGCGGCTTTCCTTTGGCGTGGCCGTCTTCTACGCTGCCGTCCAAAGCAGGGAAACGCGGGAGAGCCATCTTGAGGGTCGCGCTGGTCGCAACGGCAAAGGACGAGGGGCCGTTCGTGCTGGAATGGGTGGCGTTTCACAGGCTTGCGGGGTTCGACCCCATCATCGTGTACCAGAACGACAGCACCGACGGCACCGCCGAAACGCTGAACGAGCTGGAGCGGATCGGGGCGATTTCCTATTTCGACAACCCGGCCAAGCGCGGGCGTCACCAGGTCCGTGCCTACACCCGGGCGGCCGAACTCCCGGCCTATGCCGCCGCGGACTGGGCGATGGCGCTGGACCTTGACGAGTTCCTGCTGGTCAAGTGCGGCGGCGGGACGGTGCAGGATCTTGTCGCCGCCCTACCCGACAGCGACCGCGTGCTGGTGAACTGGCGGATGTTCGGCGCGGGCGGCTACTCTTCCCTTTCCGACCGGCTGGTGACCGAACGCTTCACGCTCTGCGACCCGGCCGCGGACATGGCCGAGGGGTTGAAAGGATACAAGAGCCTGTTCCGAACGGCGCTGTTCAAGCGGCCGGGCGTGCACCGTGTCCACCCCGTCGATGACGCCGGGCCGGCGCCGCGGACGGTCAACGGGTCGGGGATGCCGGAAGGGGCATTCCGCATCAAGAACCACCGCTCGACCGACCCGGGGCTGCTGAAGCTGGCGCAGGTCAATCACTACGTTCTGCGGGACGCGTCGAGTTTCCTGGTCAAGGCCACGCGCGGCAGCGCCCACCAGCCCGACCGCGACCTGCGCGAACATTTCTGGGACCGCCGCCAGAAACACGCCAACCGCGATGCGGACACGATGTTGCGCAGCCGGGCGCCGGAGATCCGCGCGGAAATGGAAGCCCTCGACGCCCGGAGCAGCGGGCGCCTGTCACGGCTTCGGCGGCAGGCGCTGCGCCACTACGCCGCGCGACTCGACACGCTGCTGGCCGACCCGGCGAACCGCGAGCTGTTCCTGCACTGCGCGCGAACCGCCTGACATCACCCGCGAAAGAGCTTGGCGCGACCGCGCGCCTCGACCCGTCCGATGGCCGCGGCGACACGCTCCTGCGCCTCGGCGTAGAGCCTGATCTCTTCCGCCGCGTCGGGATGGCGCTCTGGCGCCCCCGGGGCCAGATCGGACATTTCGAAAAGCGGCACATCGCCCCCGTTCAGGAAACGCCGCGCGATCCTGGCATTGCCCGGTTCGAACCGCGCCATGATCCGGCGGCGTTGATCGTTGGTAAACACGTCACCGGACCGCCGCGGCGCACCCGCGGGATCGCGCATCATTTCGCGGGCCAGTTCGCGCACGTTCACGCCGGAATGGCGGGCCAGCGCGCCGAGCTGTTCGGTCACCGCGCGTGACAGGGTCTGGTTGGCTTCATGCGCCGGTTGGACAAACGTATCGTCGGCCTTGTCGAGCCCCAGCAGGCTCAGGAAATCGGCCACGATGTCGCCATCCACCATCGCGCCGCGTTCGAACCGGCGCAGCAGGATGCGATCCGCGCCAAGGGCGTCCGCGAAACTGTCCAGAACCGCCGCGTAATCCCCCAGCTCGTCACCCTTCTTGTCCACGAAGGCCTGCGGCGAAAGGTTCTCGCGGCCGTTCTTGGTCTTTTGCTTGTACATCGCCTCCAGATAGGTGTCCTGCCGGCGGGCATAGACAACCACCCGGGCCTGCGCGCGCAACGCGCCGGGCATGTGGCGCGCCATCGCCTCCGCGATCCCGCGGTCGAACAGCAGCTCGCTCGACAACAGCGACAGGGCGCCGCCATGCGCCGCCGTCTCGGCGGCGATTTCCCGCCAGACCTGGCCCGCCGCCTCGCCGCGCAGCGGCCGGTACAGACGGTTGTGCGAGATGTTCTTGCGCCCGTGCGCGATGTAATGCAGCCCCTTGCCGGCAAGCGCCCGCCGGTTTGCCAGAAGGAAGTTCTGCAGCGCCGTGCTGCCGGTCTTTTGCATCCCGACATGGATCAGGAGCCCCGCGCGCGGAACCGCCGGCCCGGGATCAGCTTTCATAGTCCAGCACCGCCGGGGTCTTGGCCCCCATCTTGTGCGCCGCCAGCCATGCGCGGAAATCGGTCCAGTCCTCCCGCGCGCGCAACTCCGCGATCTTGGCACGGTGCCATGTCACCGCCTCGGCATGCAGCGCGGCAAGAATCGGGTCGGCCATCAGCTCGTCCAGAACCGGGCGCATCCGGTCAACGAGCGGCAGGATCGAGCGATCCTCGGTCAGGTTGACGTTCATGTCGGCCCAGTAGTGTTCGGTCTGGTCGCGCTTGATGTGATTGGTGCGGCCCCGGTCGCGCTTGACCAGGAAATTCTCGACCGAACGGACCGAGTAGTGGTGCAGCCGGGCATGGGCGTGGCTGAACCCGTCCCAGGACCGCCAGCCGATCTGCGCCATCGGCCGCAGGTTGCCGCCGCAGTCGGACCAGCGCACATCGGCCTCGTCCCGGCCGGGCGCAAGGTTCTTGGGCCGGTGCGGGTTGAACCGGCGGAACGTGCCGTTGTTGCGGAACATCGTCTTGAAGCCATGCGCGCGCCCCGATGACGGCGTCTCCTCGTGATCGCACAGGAAGAACTGCTCGGTCACGGGTCGGTCCTCGAAGCTCTCGATGCCGCCACAGCCGAACAGCTTCCACGTCAGCGAGACGGCATCGACCTCGCCAATGGCGTCGATGAAGGCATCGAGCGTCCGGTCGCCCACGCGGATGTTCAGGAACTCGTCCACGTCGATGCCCAGCAGCCAGTGCGCATCCTGCACCCACGGGTGCGACCGCACCCTGCCCAGCGCCTTGTGCTGGGGGTTGTTGCCCGGGCGGATGCGGTTCGGGCGGTGACTGGCAATTCCAAGCTCCTCCAGCCGCTCGACGATGCGGTCGGTGCCGTCGGCGCAGTCGTTGGTGCAAACCACGAAACCCGAGAACCCCAGCGACAGGTAATAGGCCACCCATTCCAACACGAAGGGGCCCTCGTTCTTCATGGTGGTAAAGATCACGCGGCGCGGTGTCTGCCTTGAAAGCCGGGCCATGGCTCAGGCCTCCTGTGGCGCTTGTCGGGCTTGGCGCTGTCGGCGCAGGCGCTTGAACGCCGGGCCCACGCGGCTGGCCAGCCCGGGATGACCCGTGGCATTCGCGCGCTTTTCCAGCGCCTGCCGGTACCATTGCAGCGACCGCCGCCCGCGCAGCAACCGGTAATAGGCCGGCTCGGTCAGCGTCTCGTCGATGGCCATCTGGAACAGCGGCTTGATCAGCTCGGCCCGGCGGACGAACACGGCCGAAAAATGCCCTGCGAACCACGATTTCAGCGGAACCACGTTGTCACCCTCCAGGCGCTCCACATGCCGCCTGTCCGGCTCGAAGAACGGGTCATAGACGACATAAACCTTCCGCGCCTCCTGTATCTCGAAGGACGCGTCGGAATAGGGCAGGCTCCAGTTCCGCTCGCGCCCCATGTCGAAACGCTCTTCCCACGGCACGAGATCCTGGTCGAGCGTGGTCTGCGGTGAATAAGCCAGCACGATGCAGCCGGGCGCAAGCGACGAAAACGCCAGCGCCGCGAACCCGCCCATCGATGTGCCCGCCATCACGACCTTCTTGTAGCGGGAAAACAGGCCCCTGTCGGCCAGTCCGCGCAACTCTTCGATGAACTGCGCGTCGCGGTACCAGTCCTTGCGCCGGGCGATCACGGCAAGATGCGAATACCCTGCCCCGCGAACGAAACGATAGGCCCATGGCTCCCGCCCGTAGGAGATGTCGTGCACGTTCGACAGGTTGTCGAACGTGACGATCAGGGTATCGGGATCACGCTCGATGTGAACGATGGCATGGTTTTCCAGACGGGTGAAGAAGCCCTGCCTGTTCCCGCCGGGATAGATCTCGGCGAACCATGGCGGCGGCGGGTCGGTGGCAACGCGGGCGAACGCGTCCGGCACGCGCGAATGTTCCTTGACCGGCGCGGCGGAATCGGCGGCCGGTGCAGGCCGCGCCGGAGCCGCCCGGACCGGGGGGGCCGGGTCCGGATCAGGGGCCGGGGCCGCGGCAGCAGGCCCGGGACCGGCGGCGGCGTCACCATCCAGCCATGCCAGCACGGCCCGCCAGAGCCCGTGCTTGCGCGACTGGACGCCGATGCGCTCGGCCTCTTCCGCGCACTGGGCATCATATGCCTGCCGCACGGACGGATCGGCGAGGATGCGGCCGATTTCCGCCTCGCGCGCGTCCGCCCCCTTGGCAAGACTATCGTCGGCCACACGCGGGCCGCGCGCCGCCTCGAGCAGCGGGATGAGGTCCTCGGCCATGGCCTGCGCCTTGGGCGGGTGGACGTAGGCCGCCCTCAACAACAGCGTCTCGACACTGGGCACCGGGACGCGGGCGACCTGCGCCAGATCGCCCCCGAAGGCCCGCGCGTCGCGCTGCCATGTCCGGTCGCCGCGCGGGGTGGGCATGCGCGCGCCCGACCCGTTCAGCCAGCGCAGGCGGCGCAGGCCGGTTCGCGCCTCGCCGGTGGGAAAGCCCGGCACGCGCGACGGCCACAATCCCAGCCGGACCACGCTGCGCCATTCACGGCATCCGGTGCCATCCGGCGCGGGGTCGGGCGCGCGGTTCCCGGCCCGCGACAGCACCGGGCCGGGCACGTGGGCCCGCGTCAGCGTTTCGGCAAAGAAGCGGCGGACGGGCGCCGACAGCGCATGGACCGTGCCGAGTTGCTGCATCAGGGCGGGCAGCGTGTCGTGGCGCGGCAGCACGAGATACTCGTCGGCGGCCAGGAACACCCCCCAGCCCCCGCTCTCGCCTGCCTCCAGCTCGGCGGCGCGGATCGCGGCGTTGCGGATCGTCTCGCCCGCCTCGGCACTGTCGAAAGCGATGAAGCGCGTCTCGATCATCCCAGCACGCTCCAGCGCGGCGGCCAGTGGCTGCGGCGCCTCAAGCGCGTCGGACAAAAACACCACGATGCGATCTGCCCCCAGTGCGCGGTGATGCGCAACCCACTCCACGAAGGCCGTGCCCGGGTGGTCGAGCCATGTCGTCAACAGCACTTGCGCGGGTTTGTCCATGGAACACTGCTCCGCTCGCCGGGTCGCGGGTTGTCTTCCCGCAAATTCTTGTATTTCCTGACGAGTATACCCATCAGAGGCGTTCATGACCAGTTCACAGCCCCCCGGACGAGGCTTTTTTTTCGGCCAGCGCCGCGACCAGCTGGGCGCGCGCCTGCTGATGATCCTCACCGCCATCCGGCTGGCGCAGGACTACGACACCGAGTTTCGCTACAACTGGTTCCCTCCCGGCGCCGACGCGCCGACGCTGGACAACCCCGAAGACCTGTTCTCGGAGGCGTTCATGGCGCGGCACTTCGTCGACAACGACACCTACGCCGCCTTGCAGGACCGCGTGGAACCGATCTGGAAGTTCCTCGACGACAAGACCCCCCAGCCGCTCGAGGCGCACCTCGCGGCCGGCGGACACGTCATGCTCGACGAGGGGTTCGACATCGTCACTTTCCCGTGGGAGGACAAGCAGGCGCTGCGCGCGCGCTTTCCCGGCCTGATCCGGCAAATCGGCTTCAACCCATTCGTGGCCGAGCGGATCGCCAGCATCGACGCCGCGCTGGCAGATGCCGGCGGGCAGAGCGTGGCCTATCACATCCGCCGGGGGGACATTCTCAATGTCGATCCGTGGATGCACAAGCAATGGCCCTCCAAGATCGAGCCGGACGAGCTTTACTCCATCCACCTGCGAGAGCAGAAGCCCGCCGTCGCGCTGGTTTTCTCCGACCAGCCCGAAAGCCGCGCGCGCTTTCAGGCCGCGCATCCCGAGGTGAAGGGCGTCGAGGACATCGTGGACCTGTCCGGATGCACCGTGGCGCAGCGCGACTTTCTTGAACTCTACGCCATGTCGCGGGCCGGTCAGATCGTGGCGCCGCCCGTCAGCGCCTTCAGCCGCGCCGCGGCCCGGCTCAGCGGGCGCGAACGGCTGCGCTTCGTCGACGTGCTCGACGGACCGCAACGAAACGAGGCCTACGACGCGCTGCTGGACCGGCTGAAAGGGGGCACGGACAACTTCGTGACCGTGAGCGAGGCCGCGCATCTTTATGCCAAGCTGGCCGGCCGCCTCCCTCAGCAGGACCGGGAGGAGGAGGCATGGCAGATCGGTCGCATCGTCAAGGAAAGCGGCGCCACCAACGCCTTCGTGCCGCTGTTGCACGCCATCAGCTGCGTCTACCTCAAACGCTGGGACGAGGCGCACGAGAACATGGGGCAGGCGCTGCGCGATCCCAACCTGTGGCAGGAATCGCACGCCGCGGCGACGGCGGTACACGCCCTCATCCTCGGCGCGCTTGGCAAGGCTGTGCGCTGTCACCGGACGTTCCTCAGGGCCTTCTGGCAGAAGCCGTTCCTGCCCGACGTGACCGTGGTGGGCAGCTTCATGATCAACCGCCGCCGGCTGAAGCCGGAGCGGCCCCTGCCCTTCTCCATGCCCGTGGTGCAGGCGCTGCGCGTGCCCTACATGCGCGCCAACATGTTTCTGGTGCAGAACAAGTTCCTGCGGCGACGGGCCTTCGACTTTTCGAGCCTCGTTGTCGAATGGCCCTATTTCGTCATGGACGGCAAGGCCGAGCGCGTGGTGAAGAACGAAAAGGCCCTGCAGGAAATCCATGACAAGCTCGCCGCGCAGCAGGACGAAGCCGGCGCGGCCGAAAGGGAAAGTTATTGCGCGCTGGTGCAGGCCCGGATGGGCGACGCGCCGGGCGCGCTGAAACGACATGCCCGCAGCGTCGAGGCCATGCCCGGCGCCCCGCTGGTGACCAAGAGACAGGCCGAGATCCGCGCCATGGCCGGGCAGCCCGGGGCGGCGGCGGATCTGGTTCTGCCGCTGGCCGAGGCCAGCAAGCACCAGCCCTACTGGCACTACCTGCTGGGGCGGTTCCGGCGCATGGCGGGCGACGCGCAGGGCGCGCGCACCGCGTGGGAGGCCGCGTCGGCCATCGATCAGACCACGGCGCTGATCCATGCCGAGCTTGCCGAGCTGTGCCGGGACATGGGCGACGGCGCAGCCGCGGCCGCCGCGCTCGACCGCGCGGCCGAGATCGCGCCCACGCAGCAGAAATTCGTGAACCGCAAGGAACGCTACCTCAAGCAGGCGGCGAAATAGCCCGCGGGCGTCAGCGTTTCCGCAGGACGATCACGTGCGCGGGATAGTCGGGGTTGACCTCGGTGAAATCCAGCGGCTCGAGTAATTCGGCGACCTCACGGAATTCCTCGTCCAGCAGGCGCTGGAAACGGCGGCGCTTGATCCCGAAGGAATCCAGCTTGTTGGCGTTGCGGGGGAAATGCCCGTCGGTGTGATCGAGCAACATCACGCCGCCCGGCCGCAGGCTCTGCAGCCAGCTCGAAAACGCGCGCAGCGGCTCGAACGCGTGATCCCAGGAGTTCGAGTAGACGAAATCCGCCGCGCCCTCCCAATCGGGGTTTGGGTCGTGGAAATCCCACTGGACCGTGTCGGGATACTCGTGCGCCGTTTCCGATATCTCGGTTCCGATAACCCGCGCGCCGCCGAGCGCCTCGGCAAACCATGCCTGTTCGGCGCCGGAGCGGGTTCCGTGGCAGATACCGAAGCTTACCGGCCCCACCGACGCGTTCACGAATTCCGCGCACAGCGTGATGTGGCGCTGCGGCACGAACTGCCAGCCCTGCTTGCGGCGGTTACCCTCCTGCTGGATTTCCCGGTAGGTTGCGTAATCAGGATACTGGAACAGGCTGAAGCCCTGCCCCTCCACCTTGCCGAAGGTCCCGTCCGCCGTGAACCCCGGCGACCGCAGCGGATTGTCCGAATTCATCTGGGCCCTCTCTGGTACGTCCGTCCAAGCAAGCGCGCCGGCCGTATCGCCGCCCGGCGCCGTATCATCCCTTTCCTTTAGCGGCCCATGCAGGCGCGGATCAACCTCCGCCGGAAAGGGCGCCCGACCCGCGCGGTGCGCTTTGGCCGACGAGACGGGCCGGGGCGGCCCCGGTCTCCAGCGCGCCCCGCGCCACCAGACGCTCGACCACGCGCAGGCCATACTCCGGCGTACCGTGAAAACCGTCCTCGTTGACGAGGCTCCAGGGCAGCGGCGTGCCGTCCCAGGCGAATTCGGCGTTGGGGTCGTAGACCTCCAGCCCCATGCGCGTCAGCCGGCCGGCAATACAGCTCGTGAGCGCCTCGATGTTGTGGCGGAACCTGATCTTGCCTTCGTTCTTCGGCGCACGCGGCGGCAGGACCACCGTCAGGCGGCACTTACCCGCGATATGGGACAGCAGCTTGAAATGCCGCGCGCGCCGGGCGTTCACGAATGCCTCCAAAACCGCCTGCGAGGCAAAGAGACACCCGTCGGTTTCCTCCACGCTCAAGCCCGCGGGGGGGCGTCCGGCAACATGGCCCGCCCCGCCGAAGCCGCGCGCCAGATGACCGACATGAAACCCGACCGAGGCGATGACCGGCAGGCCACTGTCGAAAACGTCCGTCACGGAAAGCTGCCGCTCCAGTGCCCGCACCGCGCTTTCCAGCTTGGGCATCACCGGCGTCCTGCGGCGCCTCGGGGCGAACACCCGGATCTTGCCGGCGTTCCAGTGAATTCCGCCGCTCTTGAGCATGGCGACAGGAATCCCAAGTGCCTCGCACCCCTGTTGCAAGGCAAGAACGTGGCTGTCGCCCACCAGTATCGCGCGGGGCATCGCCCCGTCAGGCACGGGTCCGGGCAGGGGATCATACGTCATGGGCAGCCCCCAGCGACGACTCCTCGCACACGACATCCTCTTCCGCGAGGCTGGCGTCTATGTCCGCCGCGTCGGCCGGCCGTGTGGGCGGGCCGCCACGCGCCGGCCCGCCAAGGTCCAGCCCGGCAAAGAAATGCGACATCACCAGCGACACGCCGGGCGGCTCGACGCTGCGCAGGTTCGGCGCGAAAAAAGCCGCCCGGGCCGGCGGGGCGGCGATTATCTCGTAGGAGGGGAAGTAATCGATCTCCGGCATGTCGGCTGCCAGATCGCCGGCGACGGCGCGCAGGGTCGATTTCGAGTAGACCGTCGCGGGCAGGACATGGCTGCCGGACGCGGTGGCGGTCAGGGGCACGGGCGAAACCGTCAAAAGCACCCGCAGCGCGGGGTTCAGACCCCGAAGGAGCCCGGCCGCCTCTTCCAGATCGGCACGCACGGACGGGTAGCCGGCATTCTCGAAAACGTGCTGCCCGGCGTCGAAGCTGCCGGCGATGGTTCCCGGGCACATGGCGTAGGGCGCCCCGGTCTGCCGGTTGCGCCAGCCCTCCGTCAGGCCCAAGGTGAACACGAATACATCCGCTTCGACGACCGACCGGCGAAAGGCACGCGCCGTGCCCTCAAGCGCGGCCGCGGCCTCGGCCGCGCTGGCAAAACCGTCAGGCTCGATGACCGGGCAGAGCGCCGGACGGTGACGGCCCTCCGGCTCGGTCCAGATCTCCTCCTGCCCGGCGCGCGCCGGGTCGGCCGCAAGCCGGGCCCAGTGCAACAGCTGCCGCGCGGTATAGATGTTGCCCGTCCGGGCCGAGAAGATTCCGTAGTTGAAACGGCGCGCCTCCGCCTCCGGCAGGCCGGGTGGCGCCGGCTCGGCATTGAGCCAGTTCAGGCCGCGCGCAACGAGGGCCCGGCTGATATGCTGCGCGAAACATGACCCGTAGGTGACGAAACGGGCATCCGACGGCAGAACCCAGCAGGACCGCCAAAGCCCGCTCAACCCGAATATCCCGGGTTCGGCGACCGCGCGGCGCCAGAACGCGGCCGGTTCGAGATCCGAATAGGGGGATGTGCCCGTCATGGTATCGTGGTCTGCTCTCTGGGCGGATGATAACCCTGCATGGCCGTCATGTCATGCGCATTGTTCAGACACCCGAAACAGGCTATTGCTTGGGCAAAACACGAGTGGACACGGGGCGCGAGCGCGGGCTGCATGGGCACGGATATCGAAATCGCGATGCTGTGGGTCGGGGGGCCGCTGTCCTACATGGAACAGCTTTGCGCGGTGTCGTTCCGCGACGCGGGGCACAGGGTGCGGCTGTATCACTACGGGTCGGTACAGAATATCCCCGACGGCATCGTGCTTTCCGACGGCAACGAGATCCTGCCCCGCGACGAGTTCCTGACCCATGGGCGCACCGGCAGCCCGGCGCTTTTTTCAGACGTGTTCCGCTACCACCTGCTGCGCAAGCGCGCCGGCGTGATCTGGGCCGACACCGATGCCTACTGCCTGCGACCGTTCGCGACCCGGACGGGCCATTTCTTCGGCTGGGAATCCGGCCAGCATATCAATGGCGGCGTGCTGGGGCTGCCCCCGGACAGCCCTGCCCTGTCGGCGTTGCTGCGGATGACCGAGGACGAGCACGCCATCCCCGAGTGGTACGCCGGCGCCGAGCTTGCACGGCTGGAGGAGCGCGCCGCCGCGGGCGATCCGGTGCATGTCAGCGAGATGCCGTGGGGCGTCTGGGGGCCCCATGCCATCACCCATTACCTGCACAAGACGGGCGAGGCACGGCACGCCCTGCCCGTCCACGGGCTCTACCCGGTGCCGTTCAAGCACAGGCGCAAGATGGGCTTTGCCTCCAAGCGGGACCGCATCGAGAGCTTCATCCGTCCCGACACGTACTCGGTGCATTTCTACGGACGCCGCATCAAGCAGTTCCTCGCCGGGCTGGGCGGCCTGCCGGAGGAAGGCAGCTATATCGACGCGCTTTTGAAGAAGCACGGCATCGCGCCGGAGGCCGCCCCCGTGCCCCCGCTCAGGGACCGCGCATGACGCGGGTGGAAACCGGGGATCACTACATCCGGCACGAAGACGTTGCGTATGGCCGCGCGCCCTGCCGCGGCGCGGCGGAGCCGCTGCATCTCGACCTCAGCCTGCCGAGACGGGCCGGAGAACCTGTCCCGCTGGTCGTCTGGATTCATGGTGGCGGGTTTTCACACGGCGACAAGGCATGGGCCGGGCACCGCACGGATTCGCGCTGGCTGACCAAGGCGGGCTATGCCTATGCCGCGATCAACTACCGGCTTCGCGCGGCGCGCCCCGACCTGTCGCCCGTCGTTGCCGACCGTCTGGAGGCGCTGCAAAAGCACCGCCTGCCATGGTTCCGCAAGGGGCTTTCGGGCGCCTCCGCGCTCGCCGCGATGGAAGATGCGCTGACGGCGCTGGACTGGCTGATGGACAACCGCGACAGGTTCGGCCTCTCCGGCTGGGTGGCGCTCGGCGGCAATTCCGCGGGGGCGATCACGGCCTTCAACGTGGTGCATCTCAGCGGGTTCTTCGGCCTGTGCCGCCCGGCGATCCGCGGCGTGGTCAGCATTTCGGGCGGCTTTGCCTATCCCGATCTCTACGCCCCGGCGCTGGCCCCGGTGCATGCCCTGCACAACCCCTCGGACCCGCGCGTGGACATCGCCGCGATCCGCGAAATCGCGGCGCGCGGCGGCGCGTGGGTGGACCTCGTCGAGGCGCCGGAACAGGAGCACGGGCGTATCAGGCTGTCCCGAGACGAGCCCGCGCGCGACGCCTACCGGCGCATCACGGGGTTTCTGGCGGGACTTTAGACGTGAACGCCACGGCCTGTTCGACCGTCAACGCGGACGCGCCGGGCGGAACCGCTTGAACAGCACAACACCGGCCCCCGATGCCTGCTGATGATAGAAAAAACCATGCCTGTGCATGGCCTCGAACAGGTTGACCACCCCCTCGGGCTTTATCCGGTTTGTGTGCAGCTCCACCAGAACGAAGCGGACCGGCCCGAGATCCACCTCTTCGAACAGCGTGCCCTCCCCGCCCTCGATATCGCAAATCAACGCGTCAGCCCGCGCCTCGGCCAGAACCGCATCGAGCGAAACGGTCGGCACCTCGATTTCCTCGCTCGGCAGGTTCTTCGGCGGCTCCATGGAGGACGACCAGAACGGGCGCGCCACGTGGAACGGCAGGCTGTGCGGCATGTCCGGCCGCGGCGGCCCCGGCAGGGCGACCGCGTTCAGCACCCGCCCGCCCGACACGTTGTTGGCTGCGTGTACCCGCCGGATGTAATCGCACAGCACCGGGTTTGCCTCGATGCAGGTCACGGCCTGCGCCCCGTGATGGCACATCGCGGCAGTGGAGATATAACCGATCCCCGCGCCCAGCTCGACCACCGAGGAGCCCGCCCCCACGAAGGCCTTGAGCGCGCGGGCCTCGCTGGCCTCGTAGTTGCCGCGCGACAACAGGGTTCTCAGCCGCCCGGTCATGACGTTCGGGTCGTCGGGAAAGCGCAACCCGTTCGAGAGAACCATCGCCCGATCCGAGGTCATGCGCCCTCGGCGGTGCCCGCCGCCGTGCGCGCGTCATGCGCGGCCACCGCTGCGGCAACCTGGTCACGCCGCCAAAGGAACGAGGCGCGGTGGCGCGGGCCGTCGTTATGCCGCGCCATCTCCGCCACGGTCAGGTCCTCGGCCGTCTCCGGCACGATCTCGACGGGCTCGGGGAAATTGTAGGGGTCAAGCATCGGGTTGAGCGCGGCGAACCCGCCGTTGTTGCGCAGGTTGCGGTTCTGCGGGGTCTGCACGACGGTGGTCAGCAGGTAGCCGATCCCCGACCGCGCGAAGTTTCTGAAGAATTCCCACCGCAGCCACGTCTTGAGGTGGAACAGGCAGTCGCGGCACATCAGCAGGTCGCCCTCGGGCAGTGGATCGGAGGTGATGTCCAGATGCAGGAATGTCCGGCCCGGCCCGGCGTGGCGGGTCCTGTTCGCATCGACAAGCTTCGAGGAGATGTCCGCCCCGACATACTCCACACCACCCAGATCCACGTGCTGCATCCATGACCAGTCGCCGCAGGGCGCGTCGATGAACGTCGCGACCCCGTAGCGCCCAAGCAGGCCCGGCAACGCGGCGCGCAGCCGCTCGGTGTTCTCCAGCGTCGAGCCGCGACCGGAAACCGGCCACTTTCCGCCAACCGACCAGTCACGGTCCTCGAATGCCTTTTGAACCCTAGCGCGCACGCCGATGCCCCCTGCTTGCCGACCCGGTGCCTCGGCGGAAATCCTAGGGCCTGTCGCGAAGGCCGGGCAAGTGAATTCTGACCGCCCGCCACCCGCGCCCGGCGGCACGTCATGGCCCAAGCGGCAGCATTGTGGCAGGCTGACCATCATGAGACGCTGTTTACTGCAAGAAACAGAGGGATGATGACCCCACCCCGCGACCGCCAGGCCGGAAAGGCCGCATGAGGCCCGCGCTGCACACCGGGCTGGTCGCGCTGCTGCTCGATCGCCACGGCCGCACGTTCTGCACCGAGTTGCGCATCAGGCTCGACCGCGGCACGCCGGCACCCCTGTTCCAATGGCTTTGCGCCGCGCTTCTGATGAGTGCGCGCATATCGGCCGGCACCGCCGTTCGGGCCGCCCGCGCGCTGAAGGACGCGGGATGGACCACCCCCGCCAAGATGGCAGACAGCCATTGGCAGGACCGCGTGCGCGTGCTGGGCGGCGCGGGCTATGGCCGTTTTGACGAAAGCACCGCGCGCATGCTGGGCGAGACGGCGCAGCAGCTGTTGACCGAGTACGGCGGCGACCTGCGGCGCCTGCGCGAGCGTGCCGGCCAAGACGTGGCCGACGAACGGCGGCGGCTCAAGGCGTTCAAGGGCATCGGCGACGTGGGTGCCGACATCTTCCTGCGAGAGGTGCAGGCCGTCTGGGACGAGCTTTATCCCTACGCCGACCGCAAGACGCTGGCCGCGGCGCGCGCACTCGGCCTGCCGGACACCGCCGAGGGGTTGGCCCGCCTCGTGCCGCGCCCCGAGTTTTCGCGCCTCGTGGCCGCGCTGGTGCGGGCCGATCTGGCCGACGATCTCGAAACACTGCGCACGGAGGCGGAGGACCGGTGACAAGACACCGCGATTTTGGGATCATGACCGGCGTGGTTGCAAGCATCCGGAAAGGAGCGACGACATGACCGCATACCAGCAAGAGCCCGGCCCCGACGAGCCGCAGGTGCCCCCGGAGGAGCCTGACCAACCCGACGAGACACCGCAACGGCCCGAAGAAACCCCGGCGCCCCCGACCGAGACACCGCCCGGCCAGCCGGGCGAGGTGCCGCTGCCGCCGGGTGAACAGCCGCTTACCCCGCCCGACGAGGTCTGACGCGGACGGCGTGCAGGCCCCGGCCTGCCGCGCCGGCCGCGCGATACCGCGCATGACCCTGCACAACGCCGATATCGCAGAACGCTTCCGCAGGCTCGCGGACCTGCTGGAAATCGAAGGGGCGAACCGGTTCCGCGTCCGTGCCTACCGCACCGCCGCCTCGACCGTGGCCGGCCTGCCCCGCGATGCCGGTGCGATGATCGCCGACGGCGCCGACCTCACGGAGTTGCCCGGCATCGGCGCGGACCTCGCCGACAAGATCGCGGAGCTGGTCGAAACCGGGTCGCTATCGCTGCTCGACGAGGTCGAGGCCCGCGTGCCGCCGGGGCTTTCGGATATCTCGCGGGTGCCCGGGCTGGGCCCAGCACGGGTGCGCGCGCTGCACGCGGCGCTAGACGTTGAATCCCCGGACGAGCTGCGAAAGGCCGCCGAGGCCGGGCAGGTCCGCGAGCTGAAGGGGTTCGGCGCGAAATCCGAGGCCAACATCCTTGACGGCCTGCAGCGGCTGGAGAGCGCCGGCACGCGGCGGCGTCTTATCGATGCCGAGCATATCGCCGCCCCGCTGATGAGCCATGTCGAGGCCCTCGAAGGGGTGAAGAAGGCGATCATCGCGGGCAGTTACCGCCGGCGCAAAGAAACCGTGGGCGATCTCGACATTCTGGTGACAGCCAAACGCGGGCACGATGTCACCGGCGGTTTCGCCGAGTATGGAGAGGTGGCGCGCATCGTCTCGCAGGGCAGCACGCGCGCCACGGTCATCCTGCAATCGGGGTTCAGCGTGGATCTGCGCGTGGTGCCCGCCGTCAGCTACGGCGCGGCGCTGCATTATTTCACGGGGTCCAAGGCACACAACATCGCCTGCCGCCGCCGCGCCGTTGCCAGAGGCTGGAAACTGAACGAGTACGGGCTTTTCGAGGACGGCAACCGCATCGCCGGCGAAACCGAGGAAGGGCTATACGAGGCGCTCGGCCTGCCGTTCATCCCGCCCGCCCTGCGCGAGAACCGTGGCGAGATCCCGGCGGCGGAGGACGGCGCGCTGCCCGTTCCCGTCAGGCTGGAGGACATCCGTGGCGACCTGCACTGCCACAGCACGGCCAGTGACGGCAGCCACTCGATCCGCGAGTTGGCCGAGGCGGCCCGCGACCGCGGCTATGCCTATATCGGCATCACCGACCATTCCCGCAGCCAGCGCGTGGCCGGCGGCTTGAGCGCGGAGGCGCTGGCCGCGCAGATCGACGAGATAGACGCGCTCAACGAGGAACTGGACGGCATCACGGTGCTGAAATCCAGCGAGGTGGACATACTGGAGGACGGGAAGCTGGATTTCCCCGACGACCTGCTGGCGCGTCTGGATTATACCGTGTGCTCGATCCACGGCCAGTTCGGATTGTCGCGCGAGAAACAGACCGAACGGGTAATCCGCGCCATGGACAACCCGCATTTCTCGATCCTGGGCCATGCGACCGGCCGGCTCATCAACGAGAGACCGGCCTACGCCATCGACCTCGACAGGATCATGCGCGCCGCTCTGGATCGCGGCTGTTGGCTGGAACTCAACGCACATCCCAGCAGGCTGGATATCGACGACAGCCGCTGCAAGATGGCGCGCGACATCGGCCTCGCGGTGCCGGTGGGGACCGACGCGCATTCGGTTCAGGGGCTGGACATGATGCGCTTTGGCATCGCACAGGCACAGCGGGGGTGGCTGGAGGCCGCCGACGTTCTGAACACGCGTCCCCTGCAGGAACTGCTGGCCCGCCTCCGGCGTTGAAGCGCGGCGGTCAGGCCCCGGGTGGCAGCCCGTCCCCGCCGTCCTGCAAGAAAGCGTCGAGCCGCGCCATCACGTGGTCGATCGTGCCGGCCACGATCTCTGCCCCTTCCGAGTCCACCGCGAAGAACTCGTGCTTTTCACGGTGCCGGCCGATGCGCACCGCCAGCCACTCGTCGGCGCCGCCGCGGAAAATGTCGAACCGCGGGTCGCCGTCCTCTTCCGACCACGTGAAACGCGTGGCCCATCCGTGCTGAATCACGTGGGCGCCGTAACTCTCAAGCCGCCTGTGGTCGGCCGGGGTGATGGGGTTGTCGGACAGTCTGATGATCTCGTCGCTCATGTCATCCTCGCAGGCTGGCGATTTTCACATGCGGGCGCCCGGGCGCTTTGCATCCGCGCGCACAGCCTAGACCGGCGCGGACCGCGCGGCAATCGTGCTGCCACGCAGGCTAGACGCTGTTGCGCCCATCCTCGCCTCCCGCGCTGTTCCCGCCGGGCTCGGGCCCGTCCTTGTGGCCGATCGCACGCACCTTGCCGCCGGAGGCAAGGCACCTCTCGATCTCGCCGAAATCCAGCGACTCCTTGGCCTCCAGTTCACGCACGAGGTACAGGATTTCCTCCCTGTGGTCGTCTATGAGCGCCCGCGCCGTGGCCTCGGACTCCTTGAGCAGCGCCATCACCGCGGCATCCACGCGGGCCGCGGTTTCATCGGCATGTTCGCGCGGCTGCGCGATGGACTGACCGAGGAACGGGTGATCCTCGCGCTGCCGCAGGTCGATCGGGCCCAGCTCGTCGGCCATGCCCCAGCGTGCAACCATCGACCGCGCCAGCCCCGTGGCGCGCTTGATGTCGTCGTCGGCGCCGGAACTCACCGTTCCGATCAGGGACTTCTCGGCGGCGCGACCGGCCAGCAGGACGACCAGCTGCGCGCGCAGATACGCCTCGGGCAGGGTATGGTGCTCTTCCTTGCTGAGCATGTGCGTCCCGCCAAGGGCGCTGCCCCGCGGAATGATCGTGACCTTGTAAAGCGGGTCGGTTCCCGGCGTGAAATACGCCGCCGCGGTGTGCCCGGCCTCGTGCACCGCCAGCCTGTGGCGCTCCTCGGGCTGGATGGCCAGCGTGCGCACGGTGCCCATCATCACCTTGTCGCGCGCCTCCTGCAGGTCCTCGCCGGAGACGGTCCTGGCACGCCGCCGCGCGGCGTTGATCGCCGCCTCGTTCAGCAGGTTCTTGAGGTCGGCGCCGGAAAAACCCGGCGTGCCGGCCGCGATGGTGTCGAGATCCCCCGGATCGGACAGCGGCAGCTTGCGCGCGTGGATTCCCAGTATCGCGCGCCGCGCGGCCTTGTCAGGCAGGTTCAGCGTGACGTGCCGGTCGAACCGGCCCGGGCGCAGCAGCGCGGGGTCGAGCACGTCGGGCCGGTTGGTGGCAGCGAGCACCACGACCGCCTCCTTGCCGCCGAAACCGTCCAGCTCGGCCAGGATCTGGTTGAGCGTCTGCTCGCGCTCGTCATGCCCGCCCCCCAGGCCCGTGCCGCGCGTGCGCCCGATGCTGTCAAGCTCGTCGATGAAGATGACCGCCGGCTGCGCCTTGCGCGCCGCCTCGAACATCTTGCGCACCCGCCCGGCGCCCACGCCCACGAAGACCTCGATGAACTCCGAGCCGGAGGTCGAGAAGAACGGCACATCCGCCTCCCCCGCCAGCGCCTTGGCCAGCAGCGTCTTGCCCGTGCCCGGCGGCCCCATCAGCAACACGCCATGCGGCACCTCCGCGCCGACGGCCTGGAAGCGCTCCGGGTCGCGCAGGAACTCCACGAGTTCTGCCACCTCGCGCTTGGCCTGATCCTGCCCTGCCACGTCGTCGAAGGTGATCCCCGTCGCCTGCTCCGTCGGCTTGGAGAAGCGGCCGCTGAACAGGCCGCCCAGCCGTCCGGAGCCGAGCCCCCCGCCCAGCTGGTCGCTCATCCGCCGCTGCGACCAGACAAGGAAGCCAAGGATCAGAATCCACGGGATGAGGTACAACAGGAACGCCCCGCCCCCGCTGCGCCGGGCGGTGACATCGACGCCGCGCTCCTGCAGCAGGGCAAGCAGCTCGGGATCGTCCTGCACCGGCGTAACGGCCCGGTACATCGGCCCCTCGCCCGGGCCCTCGGTGCCGGTCCACGCGGTGATCTCCTGCTCCGAAAGGCGCGCCCGCTCGACCGTGCCCCCGCGGATCATCTCCTTCATTTCGCTGTAGGAAACGGTTTCGACGGGCTGACCGCCAAAGAACGCGCCCAACACGATCAGCAGCAGGATGCTCGCCACCCAGACGACGATCGCCGCCCGCGCCCCGCCCGGCGGCGGGGTGCCCGGGTCCGGCGTCTGCCGAGGCTCGTCCGCCATCAATGACCTCCATAGGCCCGGCCGCGCGCGGCGACGCACGGCCTGTGCAAGCAGAATTCCGCTGGGGCACTCGCGCCATCGTACCGCGCTGCCCAAACACGACAGTTGTTCATGACCACGCGGCAGAGATTTAATTCGGAACCGATGAGGATACCGGGTGGCGGTGAAAACACCGAAAAAGTGATGGTGCGGTCGAGAAGACTCGAACTTCCACGGGTTTTACCCCACAGCGACCTCAACGCTGCGCGTCTACCAATTCCGCCACGACCGCACGTGATCCGGTAGGCACGCGGCGATATACGCAATCGCCGCGGCGTTGTGAAGGGGAAATTTCCGTCTTTTTGGCACCCCGGGCCGGCGCGGCACGATCCGGGGTGCCGCGCCATGGTGCGCGGCGCGTCGCGACCCGCGCGCGCGGTCACTCCGACAGGGTGAAGACGGGCATCGCGCCATCGTCGCCCGAGGCCGGGATCGTGGCTGCGCCGCTGTGCCCCGATAGCGACATCGCCGCCTTGCGCACCACGTCGATGCGTTCGGGCTGCCCCGGCGCGAAGGCAGGCGGCTGCCCGCCGTCCAGCGCGTCGAACGCCATCTCGTACCATGTCAGCGCCATGTCCGTGCTCTTGGCGGTGCCAAACCCGCCATGCAGGTGGTGACCGACAAGTTCGGCATAGGCCCTGTCGCCCAGGCCGGTCAGCAGCAGCGCGCCGCCCAGCGCCGGCGCCATCCGGTCGCCCTTGTACCCGCTGGCCATGCACACCTTGGCGGTCGTGCGCAGCTGCTGCGGCGTCATCCCGCTGTCGAGGATCAGCTTGTTCACGCCGCCGAGCACGCTCTTGGCGGGTTGCGAGGGCAACGCGCCAACCTGCGCGGCGAGGCTCTTGCCGAAGGCATCGCATTGCTGCCGGATCGCCGCGTCGTCCGCGCCCTGGATCGTCGCCATCAGGTCCTCACCCGCCGCCACCGCGTAGGTGCGCGTCAGGCAGAGCTGCTCGCTGATCGCGAAGTCGGGGTCGGTGACATCGGCGGCCTTGGTGAAACCGCCGTTGGAACTCGTCAGCAGGCTGACCTTGCCGCAGAAGGTGCTCAGCGATTTCTGCTTCGGCGCGGTGTCGAACACGGGCAGGCTCAACCCGGAGGCGGCGCCGCTTTGATCCTGCGCCTGCGGGGCCGAGGCCATCTGCGTCTGGCTGTCCCCCGAGGGCTGCGCGGCCGGCGCGGCCTTGACCCGGCACGACCCGCCCATGCAGTCGAGCTTGTCCGGGGTGGGCTGATGCACCAGCAAGTCGTTGCGGCGGTAGCCGTCCGATGTCGAGGCGAACACCATCGTCTTGCACTGCGACGCGTTGCACCAGAAGCTGCTACCCGCCAGCGCCGTGTCGATGATGTAGTCGTTGTTGCCGTCGCCGTTGAGGTCTGCCAGCTGGATGAAACCCGACCGCTGGAGCAGCTGCTCGGCCGACGGGTCGCTGCTCTCGGCGACCTCGTCCACGGCGCGCGACACTTCCAAAGGCAGGCCGGCGTACCCCGTGGTGCGACGGCCCGCCGAACCGTCGCGCTGCGCGATCAGGACAGCGCGCGCCCCTTGGTCCGAGCGCGAAATGATGCGCGTCACCTCGGGACCGCCGGCCACGGCCCGGTGATACGCCCCGAGCAGAAGGGTCCGCTGGTACTCGGTCAGCTCCCCGGTTGCGGGATAGCCCATGTACCCCTGGTAGCGCGAGACGGCGGCGCGCGTGTTGCGCCCCATGACGCCGTCCTCGACCCCGGCATTGAAGCCGAAATAGTTGAGCGACGTCTGGATTTCCCGGGTCTGCTGGCGCTGCGCGCTGCTGGCGCGGGGCTGGACATATACCGTGCGGCTGGACTGTTTCTGCCGCTGCTGGTTGGCGATGCCGCTGCCGATCGCGCCGCCGATCAGCCCCCCGACAAGCCCGCCGACGAATTCGTCTGCCTGCGCGCGCTGCACCGGAGCTGCCAGCATGGCCGTCATCACCACTGCGCCCGTGATCCGTTTCAATGCCATTTCAGCAATCCTCCACACATGCAAAACATCCTTTTCACGGTGCAGCCTAGCACGCATGGCAGCGAATCGGGCAGCACTTTTTGGAGCGGAATTTGCGATTTGCCGCCAATACTATAGGGAACCGCTCATCCTGCACGGGATCGAATCAGAGCACAGCCATTGGGCGCACGACATGGTGGAATGGATCACATCCCCCGGCCTGACCGGATATGACGACGCCTGCCAGGAGATGGAGGCGCGCGCCGCGGCCATCGCGCGCGGCGCGGCTGACGAGGCCATCTGGCTGGTGGAGCATCCGCCGCTCTACACCGCCGGGCCGCAGGCCGATCCCGCCGACCTGAAGACGCCCGACCGCTTTCCCGTTTACCGAACACGCCGCGGCGGGCAGTACACCTATCACGGTCCCGGCCAGCGCGTGGTTTACGTCATGCTGGACGTGGGGCGTCGCGGCCGCGACGTCCGGCGCTTTGTCGAACAGCTGGAGGCATGGGTCATCGCCACGCTCGACCAGTTCAACGTGCAGGGTGAAATCCGCCCGGGCCGGGTCGGTGTATGGGTGGTGCGCGACGACAAGCCGCTCACGCCCGCGGGGCGGCAGCAGGAGGACAAGATCGCCGCCATCGGCATCAGGATGCGCCGCTGGGTCAGCTTCCACGGCATATCCATCAACGTGGAGCCTGAGCTGGAGCATTTCTCGGGCATCGTTCCCTGTGGCATCACCGAACACGGGGTGACCAGCCTCGTCGATCTAGGCCTGCCGGTCCAGATGGGTGACGTGGACGTGGCCTTGCGCAAGACGTTCCCGACGGTCTTCGCGCCGCTCGCACTGGAACGGACCCGAACATGAAAACGGCCCCTCCGCCGCGTGCGAAGGGGCCGCCCAGGCTGAAAAGGCTGCGCGAGCCGCGGTATTAGTACTTGTCCGCGGCTGCGGGCGGCATGGCGCTGGTCACGTCCATGTCGGGATCGTTCTTGCAGTCGTCGACCGCCTGCATGAAGATCGCGTCATCCACGCCGCGCGCACGTTCGCGCTTTTCCTCGCGGCCGCCATCCATGTCATCGTCCTCGGTGACGAGCACGCCTTCCTCGGCGTCTTCCATGGCGTCGCTGCGGGCCATTTCACGCGCTTCGGCGCGTCCGGCCTCGATGCCCATCAGCGCTGCTTTCTGCGCGTCCTCTTCCATCTGGTTGAAGTCCGCACAGGTCATCGCCTGCGCCGGCATGGCCAGCAGCGCGGCGACACCCGCGATGGCGGTCGATCTGGTCAGGGTAGTAATACGTTTCATAGCTAACTCCTTTCACAAGTTACGCAATTCGGTTTGTCCGCGGGGCCGGCGCCCGGCCCTTGCCGGGTTTTGCCCCGCGGTCTGAGGGCGACGTAATTGGCACGTCGGCATCATGAACCCCGGCTCAAGCCGGCGTGACCGCATCGTGACTGCGGCCTCGCCGCGGGGATCGCGCGGCGCACGCGGCCGCGCGGGGGTGCGACAATATTAGTTGATCTGGATCAAACTCTCGCATTGCCCCGCCCCCCGTTGCATTCTAGAAACACGGATGACGACCGGCGCATGACTCGTCCGGTCACGCGCCAGAAGACGTATCAGCAGGAGGCAGCCAATGGCAGATGCAGCCGTTCACGGCCATGGCCATGAGGACAACAGGGGGTTCTTCACCCGCTGGTTCATGTCCACCAATCACAAGGATATCGGGATCCTTTACCTGGTGACATCGGCCCTCGCCGGCCTGATCGCCGTTCTCTTTACCGTTTACATGCGGCTCGAACTGATGGAGCCGGGGGTGCAGTACATGTGCCTCGAAGGCGCGCGGTTCACCGCCGCCGCGGCCGGGGAATGCACGCCCAACGGACATCTGTGGAACGTGATGATCACGTATCACGGCGTGCTCATGATGTTCTTCGTGGTGATCCCGGCGCTGTTCGGGGGCTTCGGCAACTTCTTCATGCCGCTGCAGATCGGTGCGCCGGACATGGCGTTTCCGCGGATGAACAACCTCAGCTACTGGCTTTACGTGGCCGGTACCTGCCTTGGCATCGCGTCCATGCTTGCGCCCGGCGGGAACGGCCAGCTTGGGTCCGGCGTGGGCTGGGTGCTCTACCCGCCGCTGTCCACCAACGAGGCCGGCATGTCGATGGACCTTGCGATCTTCGCGGTCCACGTCTCGGGTGCCTCCTCGATCCTGGGCGCGATCAACATGATCACCACCTTCCTGAACATGCGTGCCCCCGGCATGACGCTGTTCAAGGTGCCGCTGTTCTCTTGGTCGATCTTCGTGACCGCCTGGCTGATCCTGCTGGCCCTGCCGGTGCTGGCGGGCGCGATCACCATGCTGCTGACCGACCGCAACTTCGGCACCACCTTCTTCGACCCGGCCGGCGGCGGCGACCCGGTCCTCTACCAGCACATCCTGTGGTTCTTCGGCCACCCGGAGGTCTACATCATCATCCTGCCGGGCTTCGGCATCATCAGCCACGTCATCGCCACATTCAGCCGCAAGCCCATCTTCGGCTACCTGCCGATGGTCTGGGCGATGATCGCGATCGGCGTGCTGGGCTTCGTCGTCTGGGCGCACCACATGTACACCGTGGGGATGTCGCTCACCCAGCAGTCCTACTTCATGCTGGCCACCATGGTCATCGCGGTGCCCACCGGCGTGAAGGTGTTCAGCTGGATCGCCACGATGTGGGGCGGGTCCATCGAGTTCAAGACGCCGATGCTCTGGGCCTTCGGCTTCCTGTTCCTGTTCACCGTGGGCGGCGTGACGGGGATCGTGCTCAGCCAGGCCGGCATCGACCGCGCCTATCACGACACGTACTACGTCGTGGCGCATTTCCACTACGTGATGAGCCTCGGCGCCGTCTTCGCCATCTTCGCCGGCATCTATTTCTACTTCGGCAAGATCACGGGACGCCAGTATCCCGAATGGGCCGGCAAGGTGCACTTCTGGGCAATGTTCATCGGGTCCAACCTGACGTTCTTTCCCCAGCACTTCCTCGGCCGCCAGGGCATGCCGCGCCGCTACATCGACTACCCCGAGGCGTTTGCCTTCTGGAACTGGTGGTCCTCGCTCGGCGCCTTCATCGCCTTCGCGTCCTTCGTGTTCTTCTTCGGGGTGGTGTTCTACTCGCTCTTCCGCGGGGCCCGCGTGACCGAGGCGAACTACTGGAACGAGTACGCCGACACGCTGGAATGGACGGTGTCCTCGCCCCCGCCGGAGCACACCTTCGAAATCCTGCCCAAGCAGGAGGAATGGGACAAGGGCCACGCGCACTGACCGGCCCACGCCCCACCGAACGGATCAGGCCCCGGCACCGCCGGGGCCTTTTCTTTCCCCGCGGCCGGGCCGCGCCGATACCCGACGCGCGGCGCATCCCCCGCGCGTTCGGTCGCATTCCGCCTTCCGCCGCGCCGTCCGCCCGTGCTAAGCCGCGCCCGGAAAAGAAGGGACACGCCCATGTCGAACGAGATCCGCCTGGCCTTCGCGCACCCTGCCGCCCGCGCCGACGCCACCGCGCCCGATGGCCCGCTGGATCGCATCTCGGTGCGCGATCACGTGGTCGAGGTCGAGATCGGTGCCTTTCAGGCCGAGCGCGGCACGACACAGCGCATCTCCTTCAACGTGGTCGTCGAGGTGCGCCCGCTGGCCGAGCCGGTGGACGACGACGTCGACCGCATCCTGTCCTATGACAAGGTGACGGAAGCGATCGAGGCCGCGCTGGCCGAGGAGCGGCTCAACCTGCTGGAAACCCTCGCGGAGCGCATCGCCGAGCGTATCCTGTGGGAAGAGCAGGCCGTGCGCACTTTCGTGCGCATCGAGAAACTCGACCGCGGCCCCGGGGCGCTCGGCGTCGAGATCGTCCGCTCCGTCGAGGATCTGCGGACCAAGCCGGTCAGCCCCCATCACGATACCGCCCCGCACCCGCACGTGGTCTATCTCAGCAACGCGGCGATCCGCTCTGCCAACCTCGGGCGCTGGCTCGACCAGCTCGAGGCGCGGGCCGAGCCGGTCATTCTCTGCCTCGGCCTGCCGGATACCCCCGCCCCGCAGACCGGCCACCGGATGACGCAGCGACGGGTGGATCTTCTGGCGCTGGAACAGAACGCGTGGGTGCTGGCCGGCCGCGACGACCGCTGCGTGGTGGTCGGCACCCGGACCGAGCTCGACTGGGCCATGAAAAACGGCCAGATCAGCGTGTGGGCGCCGTCGAAGATCGTGCTCGACGCCGTCGATGGCCCGGCCACGGGGCCCGACGACCCGGTTGCGCTGGCGGCGTGGTTCGCCGGCCACATCGAGGCGTCGGACCTGCTGCTCATCGGGGCCGCGCCGCCGGCGGTCCAGCCCGTGCCGGTACTGGTGCAGGACATCGCGCAATCGGGACTGTGAGAGGCTGGGCACCATCCCCGCGGCGCCCGTCGCGAAGAGGGACCGCAAGGGACCGATAAGCGCCACCCGGGACACGACGAAATGACCTATTACCGCCCCATACCCCGCACCGACCACGCCCGGCCCGCGCGTGCCCTGCCCCTCGCGGGCGGCTGGACATGGTTCGACACCGTCGAGGTGCTGCGCCGCGATGCACCGCCGCGGCTGATACCTGCCGCCGACCTCCCGCGGGAGACGCTCGACAGGCTCACCGCCGCGCGCGCGCCGATCGCCGGCATGTCCTTCGACGCGCCGCGCCTGATGGGCATCCTCAACGTCACACCCGACAGCTTCTCTGACGGGGGGGCGCATTTCGATCCCGAAGTCGCCATCGCCCACGCCGCCGCCATGCGCGAAAGCGGGGCGGACATCATCGACATCGGCGGCGAATCCACCCGCCCCGGCGCGACCGAGGTCGCGATCGGCGAAGAGATCCGCCGCACCGCCCCGGTGATCTCGGCCGTGCGCGAGCAGGTGGACACGCCCGTTTCCATCGACACGCGCAAGGCCCCTGTCGCCCGCGCCGCGCACGAGGCCGGCGCGCGGCTGGTCAACGACGTGGCCGGTTTCACCTTCGATCCCGCCCTCGCCCCCTTTTGCGCCAAGGTCAGCCTGCCCGTCTGTGTCATGCATGCACAGGGCACGCCCGATGTGATGCAGAAGAACCCGCGCTACGACAACGTGGCGCTGGACATCTACGACTGGCTGGAGGAGCGCGTGACGGCGCTGGCGGCCGCGGGCATCCCGCGCGAGGCCGTAATCGTTGATCCCGGTATCGGCTTCGGCAAGACGCTGGAGCACAACCTGGCGCTGTTGCAGAACCTCGCGCTGTTCCATGGCCTCGGCTGTCCCGTCCTGCTGGGGGCATCGCGCAAGCGCTTCATCGGCACGGTCGGCGGCACCGAGGACGCCCGCCACCGCGCCCCCGGCTCGATCGCGGTGGCTCTGGCCGGGGTGGCACAGGGGGTGCAGATGCTGCGCATCCACGACGTGCGCGAGACGGCGGAAGCGCTGCGCCTGTGGCAGGCGGCGACGCGGGGCGTTGCAACGCCCCCCTAGCGTCGCAGGATCGCACGCCACTGGCTGACCGCCAGCCCCGCCATGATCAGCGCGAACCCGGCGAGGAAGAGCGGCGGCAGCGTCTCGCCAAGGAACATCGTGCCAAGGCCGATCGACCAAAGCGGCACGACGTAATTTGTCAGGCTGAGAAAGCTGGGCCCCGCGCTGCGGATCACCCGCACCAGGATCAGCGTGGCCAGCGCGGTCGGCCCGAGCCCGAGATAGACGAACCCGATGGCGGGCATCAGCGTCACGGTGTCCGGCCAGTCCTCCAGCCAGAACGCGACCGGCGCGATCAGCACCGTCGCACACAGCAGCGCCCCGGCGCCGAACACCAGCCGGTCCACGGGCGGCGCGCGCCGCGTGATCACCGACCCGATGGCGTAACAGCAGGCCGCGCTCACGCAGGCCAGCCGCGCCAGCGTCAGGCGCCAGCCACCGGCGTCCAGCTGCAACAGCTCGCGCGGCCCGATCAGCAGGATCACCCCAAGGAACCCGGTCACGAACCCGATCAGCTTGACCGGCCCGATCCGCTCGCCCGGCACGAACAGGTGCGCCAGCGGCAGCACGAATAGCGGCACGCTGGCCATGGTCATGCCGGCAAAGGCCGAGGCCACCGTCTGCTGCGCCCAGTTCAGCAGGAAGAACGGCAGGGCGTTCGAGAACACCCCCATGCCGAGGCAGAACAGCCACGCGCGGCGGTCATGCCCGCCGCGAAGCCCGGGCAGGCGCCGGCCGGTGACAATGATCGCCGCCACCAGCACCGCGGCCGCCAGCGCGATCCGCCCGGCCGCCAGCACCAGCGGCCCGAAATCGGCCAGCGCCACCTTGGCCCCCATGAACGAGGCGCCCCACAGCAGCCCCAGCAGCATGATCAGCAGCCAGTCTGACAGCGCCGGCCCGGCCGGCGCCGCGGATGTCTGCGCGCGCGTCATCGCCGCCATCCTTCCGTTGCATGCAATGGCAAGACAGGCGCGATGCCGCAGCGCCGCACCTGCTCGCCATGTCACCTGATCAGGCTCAGTTCTTCTCGCGGTCCACCATCTTGCCGGCAGAAATCCACGGCATCATGGCGCGCAGCTTCTCGCCCACCTCCTCGATCTGGTGGGCGTCATTCATGCGCCGCGTCCCCTTGAAGAATGGCTGGCCGACGGCGTTCTCCTGCATGAAGTCGCGCACGAAGGCGCCGCTCTGGATGTCGTTCAGGATCGCCTTCATCTCCTTCTTGGTGCGCTCGTAGGGCAGCACCCGGGGGCCGGAGACGTACTCGCCGTACTCGGCCGTGTTGGAGATCGAATAGTTCATGTTGGCGATACCGCCCTCGTAGATCAGGTCGACGATGAGCTTCACCTCGTGCAGGCATTCGAAATACGCCATCTCGGGCGCATAACCCGCCTCGACCAGCGTTTCGAAGCCCATGCGGATGAGCTCGACCAGGCCGCCGCAGAGCACCGCCTGCTCGCCGAAAAGGTCGGTTTCGCACTCCTCGCGGAAGCTGGTCTCGATGATGCCCGAGCGCCCGCCGCCGATGGCCGAGCAATAGCTCAGGCCCAGCTCCAGCGCCTTGCCGCTGGCATCGGTATGCACGGCCACGAGGCAGGGAACGCCCCCGCCCTTGACGTATTCGCCGCGCACCGTGTGCCCCGGCCCCTTGGGCGCCATCATGATGACGTCCACGCCTTCCTTGGGCTCGATCAGGCCGAAATGGATGTTCAGCCCGTGGGCAAAGGCGATGGCCGAGCCAGGCTTGATGTGGTCATGCACATACTTGCGATAGGTCTCGGCCTGCAATTCGTCGGGCATGGTGAACATCATCAGGTCGCACCACGCCGCGGCCTCGGAAATTTCCATCACCTGCAGCCCCTCGGCCTCGGCCTTCTTCGCGCTGCCCGAGCCGTCGCGCAGCGCCACGACGACGTTCTTGGCGCCCGAATCCCGCAGGTTCAGCGCATGGGCATGGCCCTGGCTGCCGTAGCCGAGGATGGCGACCTTCTTGTCCTTCACCAGATTGATGTCGCAATCGCGATCGTAATAGACACGCATGGTTTTCTCCCTTCACTGTCCGTATGCCCGCAATATTTTCCGGCAGGATGGAAAAATCCGAACAAATCCCGCTTAAATTCGCGCATGAACGTGTTATTCATTCTCCGAAATTGGAATCCTCGATAATATCATGCTCGATGACACGGACCGGCGCATACTGCGCCACTACCAGCACGACCCGGCCATGCCCACGGCCGACCTTGCCGCGATGGCCGGCGTGACGCAGGCGACCTGTGCCCGCCGGCTCGAACGGATGCGGTCTGGCGGTGTCATCCGGGCCAATCGCGCGCTGATCGACTGGCGCGCGCTTGGCTACGAGGTCGAGGTCTCTTTGCGGATCACGCTGGACAAGACGGCGCCGCGCGCCTTCGACGATTTCATCGCCGCCGCGCGCGAGGTGCCCGAGGTCATCGAGATCCAGACATTCCTCGGCCGCGTCGACACGCGCCTGTCGGTGATTGCCCGCGACATGGCCCATTACCAGGAGGTTTACCGCACCGCCATTCTGGAACTGCCCCACATCGCCGACATCGAGGCGCTGATGCATGTGGCCCGGATCAAGTCCGACGAGATCTTGCCGCTGTGATAGAGCTGGACACCACCGATCGCCGGCTGCTGCGCGAACTCTGCGCGGACGCGGGCCAGTCCGCAAGCACGCTCGGGCGCAAGCTGGGCCTGTCGCAACCCGCGACATGGCGGCGCATCCGCCGGCTGCGCGAGAGCGGGGCGATCAAGGGACAGCGGCTGGACCTCGATCTGGAACGGCTCGGCTTCGGTGTCACCGTGTTCCTCGGGGTGAAGCTGGCCACCAAGGGGCGGGTGAGCATCGCCGATTTCGAACGCGCCGTCGCCGCCATACCCGAGGTGCAGACGGTCGAGCACATCCTGGGTCTCTACGACTACAGGCTGCGCGTGGTGGCCCGCGACATCCCCGATTTCGAGCGGGTGCTGCGACGCCGGATCATGATGCTGCCCGGCGTGGGCGACGTGGAGGCCAACGTGCTGCTGAGCGAAGAGCGCCGCCCCGGCCCCATCGGATGACGCCTGCGCGGCGGAATATCGCTTTGCACCGCGGTCGGCGGCGCGGTAGCACTCCGCCAAAACGAAGGAGACACCGATGACCGCCCTGCGTGACGATATCGACCCCGATGGCCTGCTTGAATATTCCGTGGTTTTCACCGACCGCTCGCTCAACCACATGAGCCGGGAATTCCAGCAGGTGATGCGCGACATCTCCGCCATGCTGAAAGAGGTCTACAGCGCCACGGGCGTGGCGCTCGTTCCCGGCGGGGGCACCTACGCGATGGAGGCTGTCGCACGCCAGTTCGGCGCGGACGCCCATGCGCTGATCGTGCGTAATGGGTGGTTCTCCTACCGTTGGTCGCAGATCTTCGACGCGGGGCGGTTCACGGCCGACACGACGGTCTGCATGGCCCGCCAGACCGGCAACGGGGCGCAGGCCCCCTTCGCCCCTGCCCCGATCGAGGAGGTGGTGGCGCAGATCCGCGCGGCGAAACCCGACGCCGTTTTCGCCCCGCACGTGGAAACCTCCGCGGGGATCATCCTGCCGGACGACTACGTGGCGCGGATGGCCGAGGCCGCACACGAGGTCGGCGCGTTGATGGTACTCGACTGCATCGCCTCGGGCTGCGCGTGGGTGGACATGGAAAAATCCGGCGTGGACGTGCTCATCTCGGCCCCGCAGAAGGGCTGGTCTGCCCCGCCCTCTGCCGGGCTGGTGATGATGTCCGACCGGGCGCTGGAGCGGCTGGAAAACACCACCTCCAACAGCTTCGCCATCGATCTGAAGAAATGGCACCAGATCATGCAGGCCTATGAGAACGGCGGTCACGCCTACCACGCCACAATGCCCACCGACGCGCTGCGCGCCTTCCGCGACACGATGCTGGAAACCCGCGAATACGGCTTCGAGAAGCTGCGCGCGGCGCAATGGGCCCTGGGCGACGGGGTTCGCGCCATGCTGGCGGAAAAGGGCGTCACCTCGGTCGCCGCCGACGGTTTCGGCGCGCCGGGTGTCGTCGTCGGCTACACCACCGATCCGGCCATCCAGAACGGCAGCAAGTTCGCGGCAGAGGGGATGCAGATCGCCGCGGGCGTGCCGCTGGCCTGCGAGGAGCCCGAGGGGTTCATGACCTTCCGCCTCGGCCTGTTCGGGCTGGACAAGCTGTACGATGTCGAGGGCGCCAAGGCTCGCCTTAGAGACGTGCTCGACAAGGTGCTCTGAGCCGTCGCGACAAGCATGTCATCGCGAAGAAAGCCCGCAAGGGCTTGATGAGCGGCTACCCCCTGGCCCCGAGCCCCAGCTGCATGAGCGTCCGGCGCACCGGCGCCAGCGAATAGAGCATGTCCAGCCCCATTGCCCGCGCGTCGCGCAGGGGCTGGGCATGCACCATCGAGGCACGGTTGAGCACGTCGATGCCGCCGACCCGCGCCATGACCTCCCAGTGACGCTGTCGGTGATAGGCCTCCAGCATGCGCCGATCACCCAGCCGGCCGGGCGCCTCCTGTGCCAGCTTCAGCAATGCGCGGATGTCGCCAAGGCTCATGTTCAACCCCTGCGCCCCGATGGGCGGCACGACATGCGCGGCCTCGGCCACCAGCGCGACGCGCTCGGCCTGCATGCGGTGCGCCAACTGGCTTATGATCGGCCAAACCGTCCGACGCGAGGCCAGGGACAGGGGGCCCAGCAGCATGCAGGACCGCGCGGTCATCGCCTCCTCGAACGCATCCTGCGGCAACCCGGCAAGGCGCGCGGCCTCCGCCCCCTCCTCCATCCAAACGATGGCCGAGGACGGGCGCCCGCCGTAATCGGGCAGCGGCACCAGCGTGAACGGGCCGCCGGACCGGTGGATCTCGGTCGACACGTTCTCGTGCGGGACGGGGTGCGTGACGGCAAAGGCCAGCGCCTTCTGCCCGTAGCGTGTCGTTTTCACGCCGATACCGGCCGCCTCCCGCACCGCGGAGTCGCGACCGTCCGCGCCGATGACCAGACGGGCGCGCAGCCGCGACCCGTCGGACAGGCCGACCCGCGCCTCGCCCTCGCGGGTGAAGAGCGACGCCACCCCCGTGCCGGGGCGGAACTCGGCGGTCTCCAGCGTCTCCAGCTGCGCCACCATCTCCCGGCGCAGCAGCCAGTTGGGCAGGTTCCAGCCGAACGGGCGGTCGGAGATATCGGCGGCGTCGAATTCCTTGACGATTCGCGGCTCGGGTTCCGGGCCACCGGCATCCACGATGCGCATCACCTGCAGCGGCGCGGCCTCGGGCGCAAGACGCGCCCAAAGTCCCGCCTCGTCGAGAAGATCGCGCGCGGGTTGCAGGAAGGCCGTGGTACGCAGGTCCGCGCCGTCGGCGTCGCGCTCTGTCACGGGCGGCGCCGGGTCCACGCACACAACGCGGAACCCGGCCCGCCCGAACACGCAGGCGGCGGACAGGCCGGCCACTCCGCCGCCAGAAACCACGATGTCACAGTCGAAACCGGTCAAGGCCCTGCTCCCTTTTCGTGTATCCTAGGGCGACGGGACCGGGTCTGCCAGCCCACGCAGTTCAGCCGCGGACGATCAGTAACAGAACGGCCCACATCACCGGCACGGCCGCAAGCGCGGGTATGTAGAGCCCAGGGATGCCCCATGTCATCACGCTGGTCGCCCAGCCGGCCAGAACGACCAGCACGGTCAGGAGGATCTTGGCCGCCAGCAGCGCCTCGCCACGGCTGGAGGGGGCCTTGGCGTGCTGCGTGTCGGGTTGGGAAAGGTCTGTCGCGGTCATGTCTCGCCTTGCTGTTCGGGTGATCTTGTCCCTGTCACATGCCCACGGCCCGGCCCGGCCGAAAGGTGCATTTTGCCGCAGCGCGGCGGTCTGTCACAGCAGGCGCGCCAGGAACCCGCCCAGGTCGTCGGTGTGGTGATGGATATGGTCGGCCTGGTGCCGCCGCGGTGCCACGTGCACCGTGCGCATCCCCATGGCATGCGGCTCCGCGAGGTTACGCGGATCGTCCTCGAACATGGCCGCGCGGCGCGGGGTGACGCCGTCGCGGGCAAAGACCGCGTCGAATGCCGCGCGCTGCGGCTTGGGACGGTAGCCGGCGTGTTCCACCCCGTATATCGCGTCGAACACGCCGCCAAGCCCGCGCTTTTCGACCACCCGCTCGGCATAGGGGGCGCAGCCGTTGGTGTAGACGATCTTGCGGCCCGGCAGGTCGCGGATCCGGGCGCGCAGCTCGGTGTCGGGCCAAAGGTGATCGAGCGAGATGTCGTGCACATGCGCGAGGTAAGGCCCCGGGTCGACGCCGTGCTCCTGCATCAGCCCGGCCAGCGTGGTGCCGTGTTCCGCCCAGTAGGCGTGACGCAGACGGTCGGCCTGCGCGCGATCCAGCTTGAGCGTCTGCATGACGTAGTCGGTCATGCGGCGCTCGATCTGGTCGAAGAGCCGTGCCTGCGGCGGATAGAGCGTGTTGTCGAGGTCGAACACCCACGCCGCGACATGCAAGAAGTGCTGTTTGGGCATGCTCAAAGAATAGGTGGCTGCGACACCGCGTGCAATGGCGAGGCTTGATCGCCGGGGCGCGCGCCGCGTAAGCTGCCGGGATCAACGGCACGGGCCACGGGGACATGAACCAGATGAAAGCGCCGATCAAAGACGCCTACACGCTCATCCTTGAGGCGATCGACATGGGGCTATACAAGCCGGGCGACCGCCTCGTCGAAAGCGACCTCGCGGAGCGGTTCGGCGTGTCGCGCACCCCCATACGCGAGGCGTTGCAGCGGCTCGAGACGCAATCCCTGCTGACCCGCGACGGGCGCAGCCTGATCGTCGCCTCGCTCGATCACAACCAGTTGGCGGAGCTCTACGTGGTGCGGGCCGAGCTGGAGGGGCTGGCCGCCAGCCTTGCCGCGCGGCACGCCACCGAGGAAGAGGTCCGCGTGCTGCGCGACATGGTGGAGGATGACCGCAGGCTCATCGGCGACCCGCAGGCCATGGCCCGCGCCAACCGGCGCTTTCACAAGCAGATCCACCTGGCCTCGCACAACCGCTTCCTCGTCCAGCAGCTGGACCTCGTGCACCGGTCCATGGCGCTCATGGCGACCACCTCGCTCGCGGCGGCGGGCCGCGACGAGGACGCGCTGCGCGAGCATGACGCGATCGTCACGGCGATCGAGGCCCATGATGCCGACACGGCCGGCGAGGCGCTGCGCGCTCATATCTCAAAGGCGTTCGTGACGCGGCTCAAGCTCGACTCCGGAGAGGTCGAGAGCACCGTTTGACGGCCGGTGCACCGGCACCGTTCCCAGCGACAGGCCATGGCGCGTCTTGTCCCAGAAAAAGGGTTTCAGCGCCAGCTCGTACACCGCCTTGTAGGCCGCTACCGCGCCGAGCGGCGCATAGAAATGCATCGTCGGCGTCCACGCCATCAGGTGGCGGTGGCGCGAGGCCGTCACGGCGGAGGCGTAGATGGCAAGGTTGATCACCTCCACCACGAGAAACCCCGACCCCAGCGCCGTCATCATGCCGCGCGAAACATACGGGTCGAGCGGGTGCGGCAGCCCGAGCAGCACCAGCCAGAAGGACCAGAGCACCGGCGCAAGGATGACCTGCGACAGCGCGGTGACGAAATGGGCCTGGAACCCCAGGAACCTCCACCCGCCCAGTTGCCGCAGCAACCGCCGTGGCCGGCGCATGTGCACGAGGTAGGTGGTCATGTACCCCTTGAGCCAGCGCGAGCGCTGCTTGACCCACGGCCACAGATGACAGTTGGCCTCTTCCTCCGTCGTGGTGGCCAGCATTTCCGTCCGGTAGCCGTGCCGCGCGAGGCGAAAGCCCAGATCGGCATCCTCGGTCACGTTGTGGGAATCCCACCCGCCCAGCTTTTCCAGGGCGTCCCGGCGGAAATAGAGCGTGGTGCCCCCCAGCGGGATCGCGAAGCCCAGCCGCGCCATGCCGGGCAGCAGGCGCCGGAACCATGCAGCGTACTCGATGGAAAAGCACCGCGCGATCCAGTTCTGGCGCGGATTGTAGTAATCGAGGTAACCCTGCAGGCAGACGACGTCCGGCGGCACCGCGTGAAACCGTCGGGCCACCTGCGCGATCTGGTCGGGGTCCGGCGCGTCCTCGGCGTCCAGCACGCCGATGATATCGCCCTCACAGAAGTCGAGCGCATAGTTCATCGCCCTTGGTTTCGTCCGCGGCTGCCCGTCCGGCACGACGACCGGGCGGATCCATGGCGGCAGGTCGATGGCGGCGAGCGCCCGGCGCGTCGCCGCGTCCTCCTCTTCCAGCACCAGCGCCACGTCCAGCAGGCATTTGGGGTAGGTCAACCGGCCAAGCCGTGCCACCAGCGCGTGCACGATTTCCGGCTCGCGGAACAGCGGGACAAGCAGCGACACGCGCGGCAGCGGCGCCCCGTCGTCGCGCGGCCCCGCCCCGGCCTCCGGGTCCCGCGTAACAAGCTGCGCAGAGAAGGCGAGCGTTTTGAACACGGCGGAAACAACCAGCGTAACCACCGCCCAGATCGCGAGGCCGGCAAGCACGGCCTGCGGGAACATGACGGTGACGGCGGCCATCACCATCAGCCCGGCAGCCACCACCGCGACGCGGCGCACGGGCCGCCGCCCCCAGGAGCGGCAGCTTTCCCCCTCCGGCACGCGCGTGACCATCGCGGCGGCAAGGGCCGGCCGGTGCAACGCGGCGATCCGCTCTTGCACCACGGTCCGCGGCGCCCACAGCACGCGCGCCTCCGCCAGCGCGGGCGGCAGGTGGGGCAGCATGGCGCGGCGGTTTTGGGGATCACTGCACACCAGCGCGCGGGCCCCGTCCCGGTCGGTCACGGGCAGCACGGCATGGCGCAGGAGCAGTTCGGGGGCAACGGTGACGGGATACGCCTCAAGCCCGGCGAGATCGGGCGTCGTGAGCTGTCGCGACCGGAAACGCCTGGCATGCGCCTCGAGCACGTCCTGGCGCCGCACGAGCCCCTCGGCGGTCAGCACCCGGTCAATGGTGGTGTCGCAGGCGCGTTGCACCACGCGGGCACGGGCCATGTCCTGTGCCGCCACGGCGCCGCGCCGCACAAGGTCACGGTCCAGCGAATGACCCGCCTCGGCCAACACGTCGTCCGGCAGCTCCAGGTGCCGCAGTTCTGAAACGCCCATCGCCCTCGCCTCGCACGAGTTTCTGGCAGCGAGGATGCGCACTCATGGTTAACGAAGCGTAAACAAATACTTGAAACGCCTCGACGCCGGGTCTCAGCCGGCCATGGAGGCGGCGAAGCGCTCGAACAGGTAATAACTGTCCTGCGGGCCGGGGCTGGCCTCGGGATGATACTGCACCGAAAAGACCGGCCGGCCCGAGACGCGGATGCCGCAGTTCGACCCGTCGAAGAGCGAGACATGCGTCTCCTCCACCCCCTCGGGCAGGGTCTGGCTGTCGACCGCGAAGCCGTGGTTCATCGACGTGATCTCGACCTTGCCGGTCGCGAGCTCCTTGACGGGGTGGTTCGCGCCGTGATGGCCGTGGTTCATTTTCACCGTCCGCCCCCCGAGCGCCAGCGCCAGCATCTGGTGGCCCAGGCAGATACCGAACACCGGCAGCCCCTTGTCCATCACGCCCCGGATCATGGGCACGGCGTATTCTCCCGTCGCCGCCGGGTCGCCGGGACCGTTGGACAGGAAAACGCCGTCGGGATCCTGGGCCAGCACGTCCTGCGCGGTGGAAGTGGCGGGCATCACCGTCACCTCGCACCCCGCGCTGGCAAGGCAGCGCAGGATGTTGCGCTTGGCGCCGTAGTCGACGGCCACGACCTTGTGCCGCGCCTGCGTCTGGCGGACATAACCATCCGGCCACGCCCAGCGCATCTCGTTCCAGCGGTAGGACTGGGCACAGCTCACCTGACGGGCGAGATCCATTCCCTCCAGCCCGGCGAAACCGCGCGCGGCCGCGACCAGCGCCGCGACGTCGAATTGGCCCTCCGGATCATGCGCCAGCGCCACGTGCGGGGCGCCCTGCTGCCGGATGGCGCGGGTCAGCCGCCGCGTGTCCACCCCGCCGATCGCCACGCGGCCGCGCCGCGCCAGCCAGTCGGACAGCGGTTCGCTCGCGCGCCAGTTGCTGGGCTCGGTGGGATCCCATTTCACGACCATCCCGTCGGCGACGGGATCGGCGGTCTCGTCATCCTCCGGGTTCACCCCCACATTGCCGACATGCGGAAAGGTGAACGTCACCACCTGCCCGGCATAGGACGGGTCGGTCATGATCTCCTGGTAGCCGGTCATCGCGGTGTTGAAGCACAGCTCGGCCGTCACCTGCCCGACGGCGCCGAAACCGTGCCCGTAGAACAGCGAGCCGTCAGCCAGGGCGAGACAGGCGGTCGGGCGCGGACGGGACAGCTGGGCCATGAACGGGGATTCTCCGGAAACCGAAATCGCCGCGAACCTATGGCGCCCCCGGCGCATGGTCAAGCGGCATCGCGGCCCCGCGCGGCGGCCGCGCCGCGCCCTCGGCATGTTGTCACTGGCCGCGACTTGGGGTAGGGTCGCCAACTTGTGACCGGCCACGGGGATGCATTGGCATGGGACTGCGAGAGCAAGTCAACGACGCCTTGAAACAGGCGATGAAGGACAAGGACAGCGCCCGTCTGGCCACCTTGCGGCTGATCAACGCCGCGATCAAGGACCAGGACATCGCGCGGCGCACGGCCGACGGCGACAACGAGCTAAAGGAGGCCGACATCCTTGCCATCCTCGGCAAGATGGTGAAGCAGCGGCAGGAAAGCGTGCGCGCCTACGAGGAGGGCGGGCGGCTGGACCTGGCCGAGCGCGAGCAGCACGAGATGGAGGTGATCTCCGAGTTTCTGCCGCGCCAGATGAGCGAGGAGGAGGTCAGCGCCGCGGTGGACGCCGCGATCCGCGAGACCGGGGCCACCTCGATCCGAGACATGGGCCGGATCATGAACCAGCTCAAGGAACGCTACACCGGGCAGATGGATTTCGGCGCGGTGGGCCCGATGGTCAAGGACCGGCTCGGCTGAGGCTTACACGGCCGGCCCCGGCCGGGCCGCCATTGCCAGCGCCTCGGACACCTCGGCGAACAGCGTCTTGCGCTCGTCCTCCGACAGGAAGGCGCCGAGTTCCACCTCGCGGCCCTTCCCCCTGAGCGTCAGGTAATGCGGCACCGGCCCGCCCGTGGCGTGAATCTGCGCCGTGGCCCAGTAGCTGTTGCAGTCCCACTCCCGCACCGCGCCGCGCGGGTCGGTGCGCCGCAGGTGAACATGCTCGGGATCGATGGTCAGCTCCTCGCGCAGCTCCCCGTCGCGATAGGACCGCTCCAGCCCCCACCAGATGCCGCCCACGGCCAGCAGCAGGAAGGGCAGCAGCCCCCACAGCACGACCGTCCCCAGCAGCGGGTAGAGCGGGATGGTGATGAGCGTGAAGGTGGCGAGGATGAACGCCGCGAAACCCCGGCGCGGCAACGACCGGTGCGGCCATGCGCAAAGACGGCGCTCCACGCCTGTCACGGTGTCCGACTCGCTCCATTCATACGGCATGGGGCGGAGTGTAATACGCCCGCCGGAAAGGAAAAGGGGCGGGGTGGGCGATATGCGGGGGGCTTTGCAAGACCGAGGGCCATCGCGGGGGTCAAGCGGTGGAGACCTGCCCAATCCGCACCTTTAAAACAAGTTGTAATTGCTGCGCCGCAGCTACCCAAAGCGGCCTTTCGCGGCCGGTATGTGATCCAATTCAGGCTGAATTCGCGCGTGCGAAAAAACCTAAAATGGAATTTGCGCGATCTCCTCCTTACGGGCTTCTTGCTCCTCTGGTGTCAGCAAGCGCCCACCGGAACTTTCCTTAACCAAGCGTTCAGTATTTAAGCGGAACGCCTTTTCACGTTTCTGTCGGATCGAGTTCATCTCGTTGGATATCTTTTGCCCCCGCATGGAAGTCTTACCAACGACGTGCCTGATGCCGCCAAGGTGCGCCAAGAGACGCGCGGAGGCGGTGTCGATATCATCAAGGCTTCTGGCAAGCTGAAATTCCTTCCAAAGCTCCTTGGATCGCAACTCCACCCGCCTTGGAACAACTAAATTGCTGCCAACGATGCCTACACCAGTTATGAAAACGACTTTATTCCCGGTACGGTATCGAAACTTATGCGATTTCAGCCCACTAGAGGAGATAATCTGACGGACTCTGGCAATGAAGCTTCCTGGAATACGAGTTCCAGAAATCGTAATGTCATCGACCCAAATGCTGTGATCCAGGTCGAACTCCGCGCAGAGATCAGCGATGGCATCAAACATCGGACGATGCACAAGGGTTGCAAGAACCGGTGTCAAAGGTGAGCCGAAGCATACTTGCTCATCGGCAGTCGCAACATGTGCGATCAGACCAGCAACGTCGCTCTCCATCCCAAACTGATCCACAAGCGACTTTCGGATAATACTCAAAGTCGTTGAGGGGTAGAACTGCTTGATATCTAGAGTGAGGTATTGCTGAGCGTTCAGGTGTGCGGCGGCATTGTCTCTTTGTGACCGATCCTTGCGAGGACTCATCAGGTAGCTGGGCTGGATTATCTTATTGAAGTGAAACTTCAGCCGCTCATGGACGGCCCGCAGGTACGACACGGGGTAAACAAGTTGTCGGGTCTTGCCGCCTGAATCAATTTCTCGGCGTACAAGGAATTGTTCCTTGAAGCGGGGTGTCGCAAACCTTCGCAGATCGTCTCTAGTTTCCTTGACGAGCTTAGCGATGTCCCTCTGCGTTGGCCTTTGCGCAAAGGGGGACCGCGTCAGGTCATAGCGTTCATATGATTTATGAACTCGTCGTCTTGGCAATGTCGAAGTCCGCAGGTTTTAGCTTTTCGAGGAGATCGAGTGCTTTCCGAGCCACGATCAGTCGTCCTCGCCGAATTGGGGCTTCACCTTCGATCTCTTCGGCAAAAAACATGAGCTGTGACTTTCGCACACGCAACACTTCGCTGTACCTGTTCAGGGTTTCGATGGTGACCGCCTTAGACCCACGTTCGATTTCGGAGACCATCGCCTGCGATAGTCCAAGCATTTCAGCCATTTCAACTTGAGAGTAACCCCAGTAGAGGCGCGCAAGCGTCAGTGCTTCGTTGATCATTGGCTTTTTTGTTTCAGGCATGGTGTAACCCTTGGGCTGTGAAAGGGTCACCGCCGCCAACCTTCAAAACCTCCGGGATCACTCCCAGAAGTCCCAGTCCATGCTCAACAAGCGAGCAATTATGGTCACAACGATCCAAACGAACCGCCGCCTTGAAGGTTTCTTGCGATGCCGCCGCTGGTGCTGAACGTCTTTCTTTCGCATGGCTTTTACTCCTCGATTCCGGCCTCAGGTGGCCCCCGTAGGAATGAGGAAGCAGATCAGCGGCGTTTGACCCTTTACATGCCGCACCCAACCCCGGATGGGTGCGGCGCGCGGCCAGCCCCCGTTCCGAGACGCAGGTGAGAGACGAAGGCACTAAGCCTTCACAGGGCCTCTGGCCCCAGGACTCGTCGGGTTCTGCATACGAAAGGTTCATCACGGTATTCAATATAGGACCAAACCATCCGGGTTGCAAGTACGGTATCACTTTTAGCAATATTTTATCTCTAAGCCTTGTGGTGCCCACTTCGCAATGCCGCAAATTCTGGTGCGAAGGCGCATAAATCCTTGTACGGAACCTCTACATGGCATGTCGTTCAGTTAATATCCGTCTTGTTGAAATCGAGGAGACAATTATGCGTGTGCAGCGAACTTCCGCCCCCTGCACTTCCTGTGCGATACCACACGCGCAAATCCCAAGGGTGCAACCGTCCGTCCCGCGTTGCTCCCCGTCACTCCCACGCCTCCGCCCCCACCCCACATCTCGTGGCGTTGCGGGCCGCGCGGCGCATTCATCCCGCGCCCCGTCGACCCCGGCACCGACGTGATACCGACGTGACCCCGACCCGCTGCCGACCCGCCAACGCCCGCAATGCAAGGCCGTTACCCGGCGCGGCGCCTCTCCGGCGCGCTCACGACTCCATCCAGATGGTCACCGGCCCGTCATTGACCAGCTCCACCTGCATGTCGGCGCCGAATTGCCCGGTCTCCACCGGCACCCCCTGCCCGGCCAGTTCGGCCGCGAACAGCTCGTAGAGCCGCGCGCCCTCCTCCGGCGGGGCGGCGGCGGAAAAGCCGGGCCGGTTGCCGCGCGCGGTGTCGGCCGCCAGCGTGAACTGGCTGACCACCAGCGCCCCGCCGCCCATGTCGAGAACCGAGCGGTTCATCCGCCCCTCCCCGTCCGGAAAGATACGCAGTTTCGAGATCTTGGCAGCCATCTGGCGGGCCTGTGCGTCGGCGTCGCCCTGCATCGCGCAGACGAGGATCAACAGCCCGGGCCCCGTGCGCCCGATGACCCTGTCCCCGACCGTGACCGAGGCCCGCGTGACCCGCTGTAGCAATGCCCTCATCCGGAATTCCCCCTTTTTCCCGCCAGAGCCATGCCCCACCGGGGCGCACCGCGCAAGGGCGGTCTGGACTTGGCCACCGCGCGTGCTAGAGCAGATGCATGGACAACCGCAGCTTCGTCCCGCGCGGCGCGGCCAGCTTCCGGGTGGCCTATGACGGCCCGCCCCGGGATTACTATTTCCTGCTCCTGCCAAAGCTCACGCTGCTGGCCTTCACCTCCGCGCTGGAGCCGCTGCGCGTGGCCAACCAGGTGGCGGGAAAGGAGCTCTACCGCTGGTACGTGATGACCGCCGACGGCGCCCCGGTCACCTGTTCCTGCGGCGTCACGATCACCCCCGACACCCCGCTGCGCGACGTGCCGCGCGGGGCCGCGGCCTTTGTCTGCGCCGGGATCGAGCCGCTGGAGACGCTGACGGCGCGGCCGGTGTCATGGATCAGCCGGCAGCGCGCCTTCGGGCGCAATGTCGGCGGCATCTGCACCGGTGCCTTCGCGCTGGCGCGGGCCGGCCTGCTGGAAGGGCGCCGCTTTACCCTGCACTGGGAAAACCAGCCCGCCTTTGCCGAAACGTTCCCCGCGCTCGCCCCCACGGAAACGCTCTACGAGTCCGACAACGGGCTTTTCACCTGCGGCGGGGGCAGCGCGGCCACGGACATGATGCTGGAAATCATCGAGCGCGACCACGGCGCCGATCTGGCCACCATCGTCGCGGACATGTGCCTGCACGGCCGGTCCGATAACCGCGCGATCCCGCAACGCTCTGCCTATGCCGCTGCGATCGGCAGCCGCAACCGCCGCCTGATCGCGGCGGTGGAGTTCATGCGCGACAATCTCGAGGAGCCCGTCGGGACGGCCGCGGTGGCCCGCCATATCGGCCTGTCCCGGCGCCAGCTGGAACGGCTGTTCCGCCGGTACATCACGGTGACGCCGGCGCAGTTCTACCTCGACCTGCGCGTCACGCGGGCACACGCGCTTTTGAACGAGACCAACATGACCGTGGCGGAAATTGCTGCCGCGACTGGCTTTGCCAGTTCGTCGCAACTCTCGCAGAGGTTCCGCAAACGCTACGGCAAGTCGCCCAGCGCCTATCGCAAGGGCTGGGTCAAGACGATCACCGGCGTCTAGACCGGCGGGTGCGCTTCGGCGTCTGCCGGCCGGATGGTTCGGCCTCGGGCGCGTCCAGACCGAGCTGGTCGCGCAGGATGCGCGGGCGCACCTCTTCCACGGCGCCGGGCTTGAGCTGGCCCAGCTGGAAGGGGCCGTAAGAGACGCGGATCAGGCGGTTCACGGTCAGGCCCACCGCCTCCATGGCGCGGCGGATCTCGCGGTTCTTTCCCTCCCGGATCGCCACGGTGACCCACGCATTCGCGCCCTGCTGCCGGTCCAGCGTCACCGTCATTGGCTGGAACCGCTCGCCATCCAGCTCCAGCCCCGCGCGCAGCGGCTCGAAGGTATCGTCGGCCGGCCGTCCCTTGACCCGCACCCTGTAGCGCCGCCGCCAGCCGGTCGAAGGCAGTTCCAGCCGCCGCTTGATCGCCCCGTCATTGGTCAACAGCAACAGCCCCTCCGAGTTCAGGTCGAGCCGCCCGACACTCAGGACCCGCGGCATGTCCTCGGGCAGATCGTCGAAGATGGTCGGCCGGCCCTGCTCGTCGCGCGTGCTGGTCACGCGGCCGGCGGGCTTGTGGTAGAGCCACAAACGCGGCGGCGGGGCGGCCCCGACCGGCTTGCCGTCCACGCTGACCGTGTCCTTTTCCGTCACGTTCAGCGCCGCCCGGTCGATCACGCGGCCGTTCACGGCCACCCGCCCGGCGGCGATCATGCGTTCCGCCTCGCGCCGGCTGGCCAGCCCGGCACGGGCGATGACCTTGGCAACGCGCTCGCCATCTGGTGTCGTCTTGCTCATGACAGGGCGCTTACCGCAAACCCTGCCCTTGCGAAAGCAGGATGCGCGGTGCACTCAGGGGCATGAGCTTCACCTCGCACATGGATATCGCGCTGCAGGAGGCGCGGGCCGCCGCGGCGCGCGGCGAGGTGCCGGTGGGCGCGGTACTGTCGGACCCGCGGGGCCGCATCGTGGCACGGGCGGGCAACCGCACGCGCGAACTGAACGATCCGACCGCCCATGCCGAGATCCTTGTCCTGCGCGCGGCCTGTTGCGCCGCGCGCAGCGAGCGTTTGCCGGGCCACAGCCTCACGGTGACGCTGGAACCCTGCCCGATGTGCGCGGCGGCCCTCTCCTTCGCCCGCATCGCGCGGCTCTACTACGGCGCTGCGGACCCCAAGTCGGGCGGCGTGGCCCATGGCGCCCGCGTCTTCATCCACCCGCAATGCCACCACGCCCCCGAGGTCTATGACGGTCTCGCCGCCGCGGAGTGCGAGGCGCTGCTGAGGGAATTCTTCGCGGCACGCCGCTGACCGCCGCGGCAGGTCACAGGGTTATGGGCTCCATCACCTCGGGCTCGATGACGTCCACCCCGGGCAGCGCCTTGGCCAGCGCCTCGGCAGACTGCTCAAGGAACGGAAAGGTCTTGTAATGGCACGGGATGACGGTCTTGAAGTCGAAGAAGGTTTTCACGGCATAGGCCGCGCGCTTCATGTCCATGGTGAAATGCCCCCCCGCGCAGAGGATGCCGATATCCGGCGCGTGCAGGTCGTTGAACACCTTCATGTCCGCCATCACGTCGGTATCGCCCGAGACATACACCGTGCGCCCCTCGCCCGCGATCATGTAGCCGCATTCCGTGCCGGGGACGTGGGGGCCGTTCTCGCCACCGAAACTGCTGGAATGGGTGGCATGCACCATCGTTATCCTGACGCCGTCCAGATCGACCGTGCCGCCCTTGTTGAAGCCGACGGCCTCGATCCCTTCCTTCTCCTCCCAGTGGGACATCAGGTCGAACTGGCCCAGAACGGGAATGCCGAGCTTCTGCGCGAGCCCCGGCAGCTCCGCGGCATGGTCGAAATGCGCGTGGGTTAGCAGGATATGCGTCGCCCCTTCGAGCGCCGCCTCGTGGCTTGCCTCGGGCAGCACCGGGTTGCCGTCGAGCCACGGATCGATGAGCAGGACCTTTCCACCGATCGCGATCCTGAAGGATGCGTGTCCGAGCCATGTGATTTGCATGAGAACCTCCTATGTTTCGCTCCAGCGTATCAATTCGTCAGCGCGAGGAAAGCCCGTTGGACTGGTTTGCCCCCATAGATGCCTATTGCGAGCGACTGGACCCCGGCTACTGGGCCGAGCCGGTGAACGCGGTTACCAATGCCGCCTTCCTGGTGGGTGCGGCGGTGATGGTGCGGCGGCTGCGATACGCGCATCTACCGCTGGCAAACGCGATGGTGGTGCTGCTGGCCCTGATCGGCATCGGCAGCTTCCTTTTTCACACGCACGCGCAGGGCTGGGCGGCGATGGCCGACGTGGTGCCGATCCTGTGCTTCATCTTGCTGTACCTGTTCGCGGCCGGGCGCGACTATCTCGGCCTGTCGCGCGGGCAGAGCCTCGGGCTGGTCCTTCTGTTCTTCCCGTTCGCGGCCGTGCTCGTGCCACTGTTCCGGCTGGTGCCGGTGCTTGGCGTCTCGGCGGGCTACATGCCGGTGGTGGTTCTGATCGCGGGCGTGGCGGCGTATCTGTGGCGCGTCGCGCCCGTCACGGCGCGGGGGCTCGCCATCGGGGCGGGTCTGCTGGTCGTGTCGGTGACCCTGCGCAGCCTCGACCAGCCGTTATGCACCGCTCTGCCGACGGGAACCCATTTCGGCTGGCATCTGCTGAACGCGGTGATGCTGGGCTGGATGATCGAGGTCTATCGCCGCCACATGCTTGCGCGCCGCGTGCACGGGGGGTAAACGCGGGCCAGCGTATCACCACCCCAAGAGGCCAGTGCCCCATGTCGATCGACACCGAGACCGCCGCAAGAGTGGCCAAGCTGGCGCGCATCCGCGTTGACGACGCGGACCTGCCGGTTCTGGCCGAGGAATTCAACACGATCCTTGGATTCATCGAGCAGCTTCAGGAAGTCGATGTCGAAGGCGTGGAGCCGATGACGTCCGTCACCCCGATGCGTCTGAAGCGCCGCGACGACACGGTGACGGATGGGCACATGCCAGAAAAGGTGCTGTCCAACGCGCCCGACGCGCGCGAAGGATTCTTCGCCGTGCCCAAGGTCGTGGAGTGAGCGCATGTCCGAGCTGAACACCCTCACCATCGCCGAGGCCCGCGACGCGCTGCGCAAGGGCGATACGACCGCCGCCGAACTCACCGACGCCTGCCTCGCCGCGGCAGACGGCGCAGCGGCGCTGAATGCCTATGTTCACCCCACCCCGGACGCGGCACGTCAACAGGCCGCCGAGGCGGACGTCCGAATAAGGGCTGGCGACGCACCGGCAATGTGCGGCATCCCTTTGGGGATCAAGGATCTTTTCTGCACAAAGGGCATCCCGAGCCAGGCGGCAAGCGGGATACTGAACGGTTTCAGGCCGGAATACGAATCGACGGTCACGCGGAAACTGTTCGAGAGCGGCGCCGTCATGCTGGGCAAGCTCAACATGGACGAGTTCGCCATGGGCAGTTCCAACGAAACGTCCGTCTACGGCAACGCGGTGAACCCTTGGCGGCGTGCGGGCGATGACACGCCGCTTACGCCGGGCGGGTCGTCTGGCGGGTCGGCCAGCGCGGTGGCGGCCGACCTTTGCCTCGCCGCCACGGGGACCGACACGGGCGGCTCCATTCGCCAGCCGGCGGCCTTCACCGGCATCACCGGGGTGAAACCCACCTATGGGCGCTGCTCCCGCTGGGGCATCGTTGCCTTTGCTTCCTCGCTCGACCAGGCAGGACCGATGACCAAGTCCGTGCGCGACGCGGCGATCATGCTGCAGGCGATGTGCGGGCACGACCCCAAGGATTCCACCTCGGCCGACATCCCGGTGCCCGATTTCGAGGCGATGCTCACGGGCGATATCAAGGGCAAGGTCATCGGGATTCCCCGGGAATACCGGATGGACGGCATGCCCGAGGAGATCGAGAAGCTGTGGTCGGACGGCACCGCGATGCTGCGCGACGCGGGCGCCGAGATCCGCGACATCACCCTGCCCCATACCAAGTACGCGCTGCCCGCGTATTACGTCATCGCCCCGGCGGAGGCCTCTTCGAACCTCGCGCGCTATGACGGGGTGCGTTACGGTCACCGCGCGCAGCTGGCGCAGGGTGACGGCATCACCGAGATGTACGAAAAGACCCGTGCCGAGGGGTTCGGCGACGAGGTCAAGCGCCGGGTGATGGTGGGCACCTACGTGCTGTCCGCCGGGTTCTATGACGCCTATTACAACCGCGCCCGCAAGGTGCGCACGCTCATCAAGAAGGATTTCGAGGATGTGTTTGCCGACGGCATCGACGCGATCCTGACGCCGGCCACGCCCTCGGCCGCCTTCGGGCTGGGCGAGATGGCCAATGCCGATCCGGTGCAGATGTATCTCAACGACGTGTTCACCGTGACGGTGAACCTCGCCGGCCTGCCGGGTGTATCCGTGCCTGCCGGCACCGATGCGACCGGGCTGCCGCTTGGTCTGCAGCTCATCGGTCAGCCGTGGGAGGAGGGCGACCTGCTCAACACCGCCTACACGCTGGAACGCGCGGCAGGGTTTGTGGCCAAGCCCTCGAAATGGTGGTAATCTGCGCCAAAACAAGAATGGCAGGATCACAGCAGATGCGTTTCATTCCGCTTGTCGCGGCTTTCCTGGCCGCCTCTGCCTGCGCGCCGCGCGTCCCCGACAGCGCGGCGAGTGTGGGAATGGATGACTACGACCAATACCGGGCGACCTCCGATAGCGCGCCACCACAGGGCACCGGGCCATTGCCCCCCGCGGGCGCGATGTCCGACGAGGATACCGCCGGAACGGACGCGGAAAGCGAAAGCGCCGCCCTTGCCGCGGAAACACAGGCGGCGCTCGATGCAACGCGGAACAATTCCGGCGAGAAGCCGCTCGAGGCCGACCCCAACAACCCGCCCCCCCGGACCGTGAGCACGCCCACGGGAATATCCGAGGAAAACGACTTCGACGCGGTGGATGATGTCCGCTCGATCGAAAGCGACGCGGAACTCATCGCGCGCAACCGTGAACGCTACGAGGTTGTCCAGCCCAAAGCGCTGCCGGCGCGCAGCACCGATGTGGGCCCGAACATCGTGGAATACGCGCTGTCGACCAGTCACCCGGTTGGCACGAAGCTCTACACGAGGATCGGATTCAACAAGCAGGCGCGCTACCAGCGCAACTGTGCCAAGTACGCCTCCGCCGATCAGGCTCAGCTGGACTTCCTCGATCGCGGCGGCCCGCAGCGCGACCGGCTCGGGCTCGACCCCGACGGCGATGGCTATGCCTGCGGCTGGGATCCAACGCCGTTCCGCAAGGCTGTCAGCCGGTAGCGCGGTGACCCCGGACCACCCCACGGCAAAGGCATGGCCGTCCCCCAACCACGGCCCGCGCCGCGGCGCGGCCTCTCCCGACTTGATCGTGCTGCACCACACGGCGATGCCGAGCCCGCAGGCGGCCCTGGCGCGTCTTTGCGACCCCGGCGCCGAGGTCTCGGCGCACTATCTCGTCGCCGAAGGAGGGCAGCTCTGGCAGCTCGTGCCCGAGGCACGGCGGGCATGGCACGCCGGCGCGGGGCGTTGGGGCGCGGTGGACGACGTGAACTCCCGCTCGATCGGAATCGAGCTGGCCAATCCCGGCGACGCGCCGTATCCCGAACCACAGTTCGCCGCGCTGGAGGATCTCATGCGCGGCATGATGGCCCGCTGGCGGATCGCCCCCGAACGCGTGATCGCGCATTCCGACATGGCCCCGGCGCGCAAATCCGATCCGGGCCCGCGCTTCGACTGGCGGCGGCTGGCGATCGAGGGGCTGGGCGTCTGGCCTGACATCGGCCCATCCGATGGCGATTTCCGGCATCATGCCAGGGCCTTCGGGTACACCGCTGATGTACCGACCGAGGTGCTCCTGGCCGCGTTCCGCCTGCGGTTCCGCCCTTGGGCCACCGGGCCGCAGGACGCCACCGATACGGCGCTTGCCGCCGATCTCGCCCGCCGCTTTCCCGTTGACCGTGGTGACGTGAGTGCCTAACTGGATATTGCGCGGAGGGCCGGATGGCCGCGGCTCCTGACGGTGTCGAGGAAAGTCCGGACTCCACAAGGCGACGGTGCCGGGTAACGCCCGGCCGGGGCAACCCGAGGGAAAGCGCCACAGAAAACAGACCGCCCCGGCCAGCCCGGGGTCAGGGTGAAACGGTGGGGTAAGAGCCCACCGCGGGACGGGCAACCGGACCGGCACGGCAAGCCCCACCGGGAGCAATGCCGAATAGGGGTCGCATCACGGGCCGGCCTTGGCCCCGCGGCCCGGGTAGGCAGCTAGAGCCTGCTGGCAACAGCAGGCCCAGAGGAATGGTCATCCCCGGGGCAACCCGGGACAGAATCCGGCTTACAGGCCCTCCGCGCGAATCAGGCCAGCAGCTCGTCCTCGAAGGGGAAGCGCGACAGGACCTCGACGCCGGTTTCGGTTATCAGAACCTGCTGTTCGAGCTTGACGCCCTCGCGGCCGCCCTCCTCGCCGATATAGCTTTCCACGCAGATGGTCATGCCGGGGCAGATCTCGCCGTCATAGCCGGCGTCGGGGAAATCGCCCTTGTGGTAGAGGTAGGGGTATTCCCCCGTCATCCCGCACCCGTGGGCCGAAAGGTAGTAGCGGTTTGCGTGGTATTTTTCCGGAATGTCCCAGGCGGCCCAGGCATAATCGCGGAAAGACATCCCCGGCCGCAGGATGCCGATATTGTGTGTCACCTGTTCGTGCGCCACCTTGTAGAGGTCTCGCTGCGCGGGTGTCGGTGTCTCAGGCCCGGAATGGAACGTGCGCGAGAAATCGGAGTAATACCCGTGGCAGCCGACGACGTCGGTATCCAGCGCGATCAGCTCGTTTTCCCCGATCACGTTGTCCGACGTCTCCTGAAACCACGGGTTCGTGCGGTCGCCCGCGTTGAGCAGCCGGGTCTCTATGTAATCGCCGTTCTGCGCGATGATCGACCGGTGCAGCACCGACCACAGCTGCGCCTCGGTCAGGCCGGGTCGAATGGCCGCGCGCAACTCGGTCACGCCGTGCTCCGTGGCGCGCAAGGAGGCGTTGACGCATTTCATCTCTTCGTGCGACTTGATCGCGCGGGCCATTTCCACCGGCGCCTGCGCATCGACCACGTGCACACCCTCGTCACGAAGGGCAATGGCCGCGCCGGCGTTCATCCGCTCCAGCCCGACAACGGGGCGCTTGCCCACGAGTTCCTCGACGAGCGCGGCCATCTCGCGCGCCCAACCGGCCTCGCGCGCCTGGATGCCCGGCCCCGCGGCAACGAAGCTCGCGGTTTTCGCGGGACGCACCTCGTCAACCGTTTCGAACCCTTGGGAGAGGTGAAGACAGCCGGTGAATTCGAACAGGATCGACCGATCGGCGGTCAGCAGCAGGTAACGCGCCGGGCCGTTCCGCATGGAAAAAACCTGCATGTTGCGGGTGCCGGTCGCGTAGCGGATGTTGACGGGATCACAAAGAACCACCGCCTCGACCCCATGGTGCGCCATCTGCGCCCGAAGACGCGCCTGACGGTACAAGCGCACCGCCTTGAGGTTGATGTCATCGTCATGTGGCGCGCGATCAAGCAGCGTGAGCCCCTCCAGGTCACTGCGGTCGGCGTGCCAGTCGAATTCTGCCATTTTTCCCGTCTCCTGCTCGGCTGCATGGCGCGGTTCGAATGCCGTGCAACAGACCGGCAGTATCCGCAAGACGTTTCCATATCAGCCGCCACTCTCCGGGCGTTTCGGGAGGATTTACGGCATTTTTATCCCCTCTGTCGCCGGTTCGTTCAGCCGGGGACGTCTTTTCGCCGAACGGCTGTCCGGCCGATGCTGCGTGACCGGTGCCGTGCAGCGCGCAAACGGGCGATTTTGACTTGACGGGCCTGCTCCGCCTCAACAGAGTCGCGCAGGTTTTCCAACAACTCGGTGAGGCGGGCGTGACGACACAGCTTTCCGATACGGTGGCGCTGCTGGGCGACCTGATCGCGTTTCCAACGGTGTCCGAGGTCAGCAATCTCGACATGATCGCGTTTCTCGCATACCGGCTCGAGGAGGCCGGGGCAAAGGTCGACATCTTTCACGACGAGATCGGGCACAAGGCCAATCTTTTCGCGACGATAGGACCCGAAGTTGACGGGGGAATCGTGCTGTCGGGGCATTCCGACGTGGTCCCCGCCAACCCGCAGGACTGGGCCAGCGACCCGTTCCAGATGATCGAGAGCGACGGCCGCCTTTATGGCCGTGGCTCTTGCGACATGAAAGGCTTCATCGCCGCGGCCACGGCGATGGCGCCGGTATTCGCCGAACGCGCGGCGAACCGACCGGTGCATTTTGCCTTCACCTATGACGAGGAGGTGGGGTGTTTCGGGGCGCAATCATTGGTGAAGAGCCTCGCGGCGCACGGCATACGCCCGGGCATCGCCGTGATCGGCGAGCCGACCTCGATGCGCATCATCGAGGGCCACAAGGGATGCTACGAATACACCACGCATTTTTCCGGCCTGGCCGGGCATGGCTCATCACCGGACAAGGGCGTGAACGCGGTGGAGTATGCCGTGCGCTACGTCAACCGCCTCCTCGAACTCAAGGACACTCTCAGAACTCGCGCGCCGGCGGGCAGCCGTTTCGACCCGCCCTGGACCACCGTCAACACCGGCAGCCTGCAAGGGGGGGTCGCGCACAACGTGATCGCCAGCCATGCCGCCGTGGAATGGGAAATGCGCCCGGTTCAGATGTCTGACGCGGATTTCGTCAAGGCGGAGTTGCGGGACCTGTGCGAGAACCGCCTGTTGCCGGCGATGCGGGCCGTCTGTCCGGATGCGGACATCACCACCGAAACCATCGGCGAAGTCGAGGGTCTGGAACCGACCGACGAGAACGAGGCCAAGGAAATCATGATGGAACTCACCAGCGCCAACTCGGCCGATGTCGTGCCTTTCGGCACCGAGGCCGGCATATTCCAGAGTTTCGGCATGTCATCGGTGGTGTGCGGCCCCGGTTCGATCGAACAGGCCCACAAGCCGGACGAGTTCGTCTCGATCGATCAGCTTCAGCAATGCCTCGACATGCTTGACCGGCTGTGTGGCAAGCTGGCTGCATAACTGCAACGTCAGCTGTTAGTGTCCTGTCTCCGCTTCGTTTTCATGACGGCGGAACGACAGGTAATGCGGCACACGGCCTTCTCTCAGGGCTTTTTGTTCGTACCGGGTCGACAGCCAGTCGGACCAAGGCTCGCGCCAATCGGCCGGGCGCTCGGCCAGCCAGTCGAAGCCGTGAGCCGGCACCTCGACGAGGGTCTGGCGTACGTAGCCGGGGATATCGGTGGCCACGCGGAACGCGCCCCCGGGGGACAGCACGCGCGCCAACGGGCCCAGATGCTCCGCCGTCACGAAACGGCGCCGGTGATGGCGTTTCTTGGGCCACGGATCGGGGTACAAAAGAAACGCACAGGATATTGAGTTGTCCGGCAAAACATCGAAAAGATCACGCACGTCGCCGGGATGCACCCGGATGTTTTTGCATCCCGTTTCACGGATCTTGCCGAGCAGCATGGCCACGCCGTTGATATAGGGTTCGCACCCGATGAACCCGACATCGGGGTTGCGCATGGCCTGGTGCACCAGATGTTCGCCGCCGCCGAATCCGATTTCCAGCTGGATTTCCCGTTTTCCGAATATCTCTTCCAGGTCAATCGGTTCCCTGTCAGGGTTGATGTCCCAATCGACCGCCCCGATCGAAAGCTTTCCGAGATCCTCGTCAATGTATCTTTGCTGTGACTTGCGCAGCGCCTTGCCCTTGAGACGGCCGTAGAAATTGCGCCACGGAACGCCGGATGATGGGGATTCTCTCGTCATCTCAAAGACCGTGATTTATCACAAAACATTCGGGACGCACAATTTTGTGCACGGTTCTTGTCGTTCTGGTTGCCCAAAAGCGATATCTTCCGCCACACCACCGCAAAGGTCGTCCCACCTTGACACGGCGTTCGCGCACCGCGCCGGACCACCTGCCCTGTCCTGCCGGACAGGGCAGCGGCCAGGGCCTGGCTAGATCGATCTTTTCAGCGTTTCGACGAGATCCGTGTTCTCCCAGCTGAATCCGCCATCGGCCTCGGGGTCGCGGCCGAAATGGCCATAGGCCGCCGTGCGCTGGTAGATGGGCTTGCTGAGTTGCAGATGCTCGCGGATGCCGCGCGGCGTAAGATCCATGGAGGCGCGGATCGCCTTCTCGATCTCTTCCGGTGGCACTTCGCCCGTGCCGTGGGTTTCGGCGTAGATCGACAAGGGCTGCGCCACCCCGATCGCGTAGGACAGCTGGATCGTGCAGCGTTCGGCCAGCCCCGCGGCAACCACGTTCTTGGCGAGGTAGCGCGCGGCGTAGGCGGCAGAGCGGTCCACCTTGGTGGGGTCCTTGCCCGAGAACGCGCCGCCGCCATGGGGGGCCGCGCCGCCATAGGTGTCGACGATGATCTTGCGGCCCGTCAGGCCGGCGTCGCCGTCCGGCCCGCCGATGACGAAAGTGCCGGTGGGATTGACATGCCAGGCGGTTTCATCGGTCAGCCAGTCCGCGGGCAGGATTTCCCGGATATAGGGTTCCACGATCTCGCGGATATGATCGCTGGACAGGTCGGCATCGAAATGCTGAGTCGACAGCACGATCGAGGTCACGCCAACCGGCTTGCCCCCCTCGTAGCGAACCGAGAGCTGCGACTTCGCATCGGGGCCAAGCACCGGCTCTGCCCCCGATTTGCGCGCCTCCGCCAGCCGCCGCAGGATGGCGTGCGAAAACTGTATCGGCGCGGGCATCATGGCCTGCGTCTCGTTGGTGGCAAAGCCGAACATGATCCCCTGATCGCCCGCCCCCTCGTCGCGGTCGCCCTCGCCGGTCACGCCCTGGGCGATATGGGCGGACTGCTCGTGCAGCAGGTTGGTGACCTCGCAGGTCTTCCAGTGGAATTTTTCCTGCTCGTACCCGATATCGCGGATACAGTCGCGGGCGATATCCTCGATACGCTCCATGTAGTCCCGCAGACGGTCCTGATCCGTCAGCCCGACCTCGCCGCCGATGACCACGCGGTTCGTCGTGGCGAAGGCTTCGCAAGCAACCCGTGCCAACGGATCCTCGGCGAGGAAAGCGTCCAGCACGGCATCGGAAATACGGTCACACACCTTGTCGGGGTGCCCCTCCGAAACGGATTCGGAGGCGAAAATATAGCTCTGACGGGTCATGAGAAGTGCTCCATTAAGATCTCTGCCGTCACGCCAGGAAGCCGTTGTGACGGATCGCAATTGCATAGGCCGGGGGCGCGGGGCCGTCAACGCCTAAATGGCAGCCCCGCTTCACCCCGCAAGAGAAAGCACAAGGCCAGCAGGATGGCGGCCAAGGCGATCATCGGCGCGTCCCCCGTGCGGGCATATGGCGTGGGCGGCAACGGCGGCGGCAGGACCGCGTCGGTCCAGCCGGCCTGTCCAAGCGGCAGCCGGGCCGTGACCCGACCGGTCGCGTCGATCATCGCGGACACGCCGGTATTGGCCACGCGGATCATCGGCAGCCCCTGCTCGGCGCTGCGCAGGCGGGCCTGCGCGAGATGCTGATAGGGGCCGGAAACCCGACCGAACCACGCGTCGTTCGTGATCAGCAGCAAGAGATCGGGCCGGCGCGCATACCCGCCGACATCCTGCGGAAACACGCCCTCGTAGCAGATCAGCGGCAACGCGCTGCCAAGCGTGCCGAGTTCGATCACGCGCGGCCCGGGACCGGCCAAATAGCCATGTCCCTCATTCGCCGCGAGACCGCGAATACCGAACCGTTCCAGGTAATTGCCAAAGGGCATGTATTCTCCAAACGGCACGAGGTGATGCTTGTCGTAGAGCGCGCTGACCGTGCCGGCGGCATCCAGCCGGATGAGCGAATTGTAATAGCGCCGCTCCTCGACACGCTGGATACCCAGCACCACTGGCGTGTCGCCGGCCGCGCGGGAAATCGCCTCGAGCGCCGGACCCGCACGGTCGAGAACCCAGGGCACGGCCGTTTCAGGCCAGACGATCATGTCGGGTTGGGCCTGCGCCGGTGCGGCCGCGGTGAACGCGATCTGCCGCTCGAAGAAGGTGCGCACCATGGCGGGGTCCCACTTCTGGTGCTGGGGGGCATTGGGCTGAACCAATCGGACCAGCGGCGCGCCGGACGACGCCCCCGCGTCCGGGGAAAGAGGGCCGGCCAGAACGAACAGCGCCGTCGGCGCCAGCAGAAACCACGCGCCGCGCAGCTTGCCCGTGGCAATATACCACACCCCCGCCGCACCGGTCAGCATGATCGCCGTCAGCCCGAGGGCACCGCCCCACGACGCCCAGTAAAGCATCGATGTGTCGATCAGCACATGACCCGTCTGCGCCCAGGGAAAGCCGGTGAACGCATAGGTCCGCAGCGCCTCGGACAGCACGAAGGCGGACACGAACCCCCCCGCTGACCCGCCCGCCGCGCGCATGAGCGCCAGCGGCACGGCCCAGAACAGCCCCATACCCGCTGCCATGGACACCAGCGCGAAGGGCGCGATCCATCCGTGGCGCGCGGCATCCACGAAAAACGGCTCCACGATCCACGACAGGGCCACCAGGAAATAGCCTGTTCCCGCCGCCAGCCCGGTCCAGAACGCCGCCCGCCAACCCGTTGCCGCGCGGCCCAGCCCAAACACCACGGCGAGCGCCACCAGCGTGAAGGGCCAGAGCCACAGCGGCGCGTGGCCTAGGGCGCCGAACGCCCCGGTGACCGCGGCCATGGCAAGCCGCTTTCGCCCGCGCAACATCACGAGCCGGGCCGCCGGAACGGCCACGCGCCTCAGCCTTCCGTGTGGCCGGGCAGGCGCACGCGCAAGCGCTTGATCCGCCGCGGATCCGCCTCGACAACCTCGAACACGGCGCCGCCCGGATGCTCGACCATCTCGCCGCGCACGGGTACCCTGCCAAGAAGCATGAAGACCAGCCCGCCGAGCGTGTCGATCTCTTCTTCGTCGATCTCTTCGGCGTCCGTCAGGGACAGGCCGATCTCGGCCTCGAACTCGTCAAGCGGCACCTTGGCCTGAGCGAGATAGGTGCCCGGCTTTTCCTGGACCCAGAACGTGTCGTCGTCGATATCGTGCTCGTCCTCGATCTCGCCCACCACCTGTTCGATGAGGTCCTCGATCGTCACCAGCCCGTCGACCCCGCCGTATTCGTCGATGACGAGCGCCATGTGGCGGCGTTCCGTCTGCATCTTCTGCAGCAGCACGCCAATGGGCATGGACGGGGGCACGTAGAGCAACGGGCGCAAGAGCTTGCGCAGCGAGAAGCGGCCGCCCTTTCCATTGAAACCGTGGCTGAGCGCGAAATCCTTGAGGTGCGCCATGCCCACCGGGCTGTCGAGCGTGCCCTCGTAAACGGGCAGGCGCGTCATCCCGCTTTCGCGGAAAACCTGCACGAGATCGTCCTTGGCGATATCCACCGGCACGGCCACGATATCGGCCTTGGGCACGCTGACATCCTCCACCGTGAGGGTGCGCAGGTTACCTATGCCAAGGGCACCGCGTGCCGTCGCTTGGGTGTCATCGTCTTCTTCGGTGTCGCCGTTCGGATTGAAGGCGTCGAAGATGCGGCGGAAGAACCCGCCCTGTTCATCGTCACTGTCCTGGCTATCCGCCTGCGCGCGTTGCGCCGCGTTAGAAGATGCCTCTGTACTGTCGCCCATCAGTCCCTTGTCCAAGAAAACACGGGGGGAGCAGCCCCCGCCCCGCAGATATGTCAATATGGGTCAGGAAGACCCAGTTTGCCAAGTATCCGGGCCTCTGTTCTTTCCATCAAAGTGGCATCGGGGTCACGAACGTGATCGTATCCCAACAGGTGCAGCGTGGCGTGCACCATCAGATGCGTGGCATGCGCCGAGAGCGCCTTTCCCGCCGCCGCCGCTTCGCGTGCACAGGTGTCATAGGCGATGGCGATATCTCCCAGCTCCGGGTCCGGTCCCGGCGCGGGCAAGGCGGGCACGGCCCCTGCCCTTCGGGCACCCCTTTCGGCACTGGGCCACGACAGCACGTTCGTGGGCTGAGGCCGGCCACGGAAGTCGGCGTTGAGCGCGCGAATGCGGAGGTCGTCACATCCCAGAACAGAGATTTCCCAGTCCCCGGGCTCGAGCCCCAGATCGATCAGTGTCACCCGGGCGGCCCGTTCGGCCAGCCCTGCCAGGTCGACCTCGCGCCAACGGTCATCCTCGATCATGAGGTCTGTCAGCATCGGCGTGCGGCCCACCCCCCGTCAGACGTCACTATCATACGCGTCGATGATCGCGGCGACGAGCGGGTGGCGCACCACGTCGCGTGCCGTGAAATAATTGAACGAGATGCCCGAGATGGATTTGAGCAACCTTTCGGCGTCGTGCAAGCCGCTGGTGATCCCGCGCGGCAGATCCACCTGGCTTCGGTCGCCCGTCACGACCATGCGCGAGCCCTCGCCCAGACGGGTCAGGAACATTTTCATCTGCATGGAGGTCGCGTTCTGTGCCTCGTCCAGAACGACGAAGGCGTTCGACAACGTCCGCCCGCGCATGAAGGCCAGTGGCGCGATCTCGATCCGGCGCTCCTCGATCAGCTTGGCGACCTGCTTGCCCGGCAGGAAATCATTCAGCGCATCATAGAGCGGCTGCATGTAGGGATCGACCTTTTCCTTCATGTCGCCCGGCAGGTATCCCAGCTTTTCGCCCGCCTCGACCGCGGGACGCGCGAGAATGATCCGGTCGACGCGCCCCTCGACGAACATCGACACCCCGACGGCCACGGCGAGATAGGTCTTGCCGGTGCCCGCCGGCCCGATGCCAAAGGCCAGCTCGTTATTGTAAAGCGACAGGACATACGCTTTTTGCGCGTCGGTGCGCGGCTCGACGGGTTTCTTGCGCGTCTTGATCTCGATCCGGCCGCCGCGGAACATTTCGAGCTGATCGCCGTCACCGTCGTCGGGGCCATCATCGGCCGTGCCGCCGCCCATCCGAAGTTCGCGGTCCACGTCGGCATGATCCACTCCCCGGCCGGTTTCCAGCCGCTCGTACAGAGCCGTCAACACCCCGACCGTTGCCTTGGCCGACGCCTCGTCGCCGACCACGACCAGCTGATTCCCGCGCCGCATGATCTGGACCCCAAGTTGCCGCTCGATCTCGGCAAGATTGCGGTCATGCTCTCCGCATAGGTCTATGAGCAGGAAATTGTCTGGAAACTCAATGACTTCTTCGTATGCTTCCGAAGCGTCGGCGGCGGGGGGCAGCGCTGGTGTAGCCAAGCAGATCTCCTGAACCGGCAATGTGAAGATATGGTGCCAAGTTGGCGCGAAGACTGCAAGATAAAGGGCGGAAATGTCATGCCCATGCCATGAACGGACCGCGGGCACGCTGCCCGCGGCCTTGCCCGCTGCACATCGGGTCAGGTCAGATCGGGTCCGACACCGGCGAGCCACGCTTGAAGGCGCCGGTCGCGACGGTCGGCGGGGCCGTGCCGGAACAGACCGGTTTGCCGTACTTGTCGAGCCGCTGGCTGAGGTAACCCTCGATCCCGTCGTCTATGATCCAGTGATCGCAGCCATTGGGATCGACCCAGATGCCGGCCTGAAGCTGGCTGAGATGCTTGCTGTCGAAACCCCGGTCGACGGTCTTGTTCTGCTTGGAGCCAACGCAGCCCGACACGACGACGGCGGCGGACAGCATTACGGCCAGTTTGACGAGTTTCATGATGCCCCCCTCAGCGGATGCAGATGATTTCGACGCGACGGTTCTTCTGCATGCCCGCCGCGGTGTTGTTCGGTGCCTTCGGCATCCGCTCGCCGTAACCTCGGACATCCGCGATACGCGCGCCGGTCTGCGCGGCGACGCGGGCAACCGCGTTCGCACGGCGCAGGGACAGGTCGAGGTTGTACTCGTCCGATGCGCGGCTGTCGGTGTGCCCGGTAATCACGTAGGAGACGGCATTGGCCTGGCGGAAGAATTCCGCCAGCCGCTGGCGCCCTGCCGCGTTGATGTGGGCGCTGTCGGTGGCGAAGAGCGTATCGGTGTTCATCACGCCACACACGTTGCCGCGGCGGCAGACCGGTATGCCCTGCCGGGTGACATGGGGGGTCATGTATCCCTCCCAACCGTCGTCCATCACCCAGTGCTCGCACCCGTCAGGATCGACCCATATCGTCGGCACGTAGCGTTCGCCGACAACCACGCGCTCGCCGCCCTGCGCCGCGGCCGGGCCGATCATCATGGTGGCACCGATGGCGGCGGCAGCAATCCCGCCAATAATGCCGCGAACCGTTTTCGAAAATATTCCGGTCACAGTCCCTGTCCTCTTTATCAATCCCCCAATCGCCACCCGGCGCAGAGAATCCGGGAGGCGACAATTTATTGTTTGAGTGTAACAAGTTTCGCTTCCTTGTGAAGCCTAAATGACCCTGCATTGTCGCCCGGTCGGAAACGACGCCGTTCGGCACTGTGCCCCAAAGCCTGCGGAAACGCTTTGTCCGCGGCCGGGGCGGCGTTACGGACCAGCCTTCAGGTGATCATGCCACGGCCGGGCGCCCGGCAAGGGAATTCGGACCGCTCTCGATGATTTCCACGGCCGCCAGATCACCCGGAGCGGCATCGGAACCGGCCACGTGCACCGCATGCAGGTGGTCCGACTTGCCGACCATCTGGCCCTCCATCCGGCCCGGCTTCTCGAACAGCACGTTGACGCGGCGGCCCACCATCGCATCCTGCGCGGCCCGCTGCTGGCGGGTCAGCAGCGCCTGAAGGCGGTGAAGACGGTCGGATTTCACATCCTCGTCCAACTGCGCGCGTTCGGCTGCCGGTGTCCCGGGCCGGGGCGAGTACTTGAACGAAAAGGCATAGCCGTAATTCACCTCTTCGATGAGATCAAGCGTGGCCTGGAAATCGGCCTCCGTCTCTTCGGGGAACCCGGTGATGAAATCGCCGGAAATCAGGATGTCAGGCCGCGCCGCGCGGATGCGTTCGATCAGGCGGATGTAGCTTTCGGCGGTGTGGTTGCGGTTCATCCTCTTGAGGATGCGGTCGCTGCCCGACTGCACCGGCAGATGCAGGTAGGGCATGAGCTTGGGGCATTCCCCGTGCGCCGCGATCAGGTCGTCGGTCATGTCGTTGGGATGCGAGGTGGTGAAGCGGATACGCTCCAACCCGTCGATGTCGTTCAGCGCCCAGATCAGCCGCGCCAGCGACCAGTCGCCGCCGTCAGGGCCCTCGCCGTGATACGCGTTCACGTTCTGACCCAGCAGGGTGATCTCGCGCACGCCCCTCTCGACGAGCTCGCGCGCCTCCTCCAGCACGCGCGCCGCGGGGCGGCTGACCTCGGCACCGCGGGTGTAGGGCACCACGCAGAAGGCACAGAACTTGTCACACCCTTCCTGCACCGTCAGGAAGGCCGTCGGGCCGCGCCGGGCCTTGGGGCGGTGGCGCAACGTGTCGAACTTGTCGTCGACGGGGAAATCCGTATCGAGCGCCCTGCCCCCGCCGCGTGCCTTGGCCTCCAGTTCGGGCAGGCGGTGATAGCTCTGCGGCCCCACCACCAGATCGACCATGGGCTGACGGCGCATGATCTCCTCGCCCTCGGCCTGCGCCACGCAGCCGGCCACGCCGATCTGCAGGTCCGGTTTGGCCTCCTTCAGCCCGCGGAACCGGCCGAGTTCGGAATACACCTTCTCGGCGGCCTTTTCGCGGATATGACAGGTGTTGAGCAGGATCATGTCCGCCTCGTCGGGCGTCGATGTCTCGACATAGCCCGACCCGGCAAGCGCCTCTGCCATGCGCTCGCTGTCGTAGACGTTCATCTGGCATCCATAGGTCTTGATGTAGAGTTTCTTCGCCTCGGCCATCGTCCCGCCCGGTCCTGTCTGTGCTGTCAGGGGGCCTGAGTACACCAACGCCCGGGTCACTTGCAATGCGTTGCGATTTGGCCGACTCTCCGCCCCGGGCAGATCGAGGGAAAATCATGCGGTATCCAAGCCTTGGGGCATTCCTGTCCGACGGGCGCGATGCGCTCGCCAAGGGGCCCGTGGCGATGATCTTCGTCGAGGACGAGGTCGAGATCGACAGCACCCTGCGCCATCATCTCGACACGGGTTTCCGCGAACTGCTGGTGTTCATGCCCGCCGCCTTCGCGGTGGCCGGGGACGTGGCCGACCGCATCCGCCGGATCGACCATGACCTTACGCAGGATGCGGGGCCCGTGGCCGTCGTGAACAGGGTGATCTCCGCCGCGCCGGGAATCTGGATGTATTACTGTTTCAACGCGGAATACCTTTTCTTTCCGTTCTGCGAGACACGCACCGTGGGCGAGATGCTGACCTTCCACGGCGAGGAACGCCGCGACGCGATGCTGACCTACGTGATAGACATGTATGCCGGGGATCTTGCACGGCACGCCAACGCCGTGTCGCTCGAGGACGCCTATCTTGACCGGTCCGGCTATTACGCGCTGGCCCGGACCGACCCGGACAACCACAACCATCCCAAGGAGCGGCAACTGGATTTCTTCGGCGGGCTGAGATGGCGCTACGAGCAGCATGTACCGCTCTCGCGGCGCAAGATCGACAGGATATCGCTGTTTCGCGCGAAGCCCGGCCTTGCCCTGCGCGAGAACCACACTTTCAGCGACGAGGAATACAACACCTATGCGTGTCCGTGGCACAACAACCTGACCGCGGCGGTCATGTCGTTCCGCACGGCCAAGGCTCTCAAGAGGAATCCCGGCTCGACCTTCGACATCGAGGATTTCCGCTGGCACAACTCCGTCCCGTTCGAATGGCATTCGCGCCAGCTGCTCGATCTCGGGCTGATGGAGCCGGGTCAGTGGTTCTGACCGGCCCCGGTACTGCCCGGGGCCCGGTCCTGCCGGGCTAGTCGTTGCTCTCGGCGCCCTTCTGGCGTGCCTGCTCGCGTGCGCTTGGATGCGCTGAGGGCCGGAACGGCACCTCCACTACCTCCGCCGGAACGGGATGATCCGGGTCGTCGCAGTAGCTTTGCGGCAACTCGACCCACAGCTTCGTGCCGATATTCGACCGTGCCCATGGCACGTAGCCAAGGGCGATGTTGGTTTCCAGCTCGGGCGACCACCATGGCGACGTGACATAGCCGCACCGTGTGCCCTCGTCGTTCTGGATCAGCCAGAAATCGGGCGCGTAATCGGTGATCGGCCTGCCGCCCATCTTCATGCCCACAAGCTTCAGGCTGAACGGATAACCGCCCGCCTCGATCTGCTCGCGCTGCTTTTCGAGCGCGGCCTTGCCGATGTAGTCCGCCTGTTTCTTGCGCGGAACCTGATAGGCCAGGTTGACCTGGAACGGCGATGTCTCGGCATCCATGTCCTGCCCCCAGCTGAGGATGCCGGCCGCGATCCGGCGGTGGTGCGCGGGGGCAATGACGCGAAGCCCATAGCGCGCCCCGATGCCGCGCAGCGCATACCACACCGGCTCGGCGGTTTCCGTCGCGTTGCGGACATAGACCTCGTAGCCCTTCTCCCCGGAAAAGCCTGTTTGGCTGATGACGACGGGGCAGCCGCCGATTTCGGCCTCCATCAGCCCGTAATACGGGATCTCGCGCAACTCGTCGCCGATGAGATCCACCATCATGTCCTCGGACAACGGCCCCTGTATCTGCAACGGTGCGACGTCGATCTCGTCGATCTCGACGTTCCAGCGGCGCGGGGTGTTGACGCCCTGCAACCACAGCATCAGGTCGCTGTCCGATACGGAAAACCAGAACTCGTCCGCACCGAGGCGCAGAAGCACCGGGTCGTTGAGGATTCCGCCACGGTCATTGCACAGGATGCAGTACTTGCCGTGCATCGGCCGGATGCGCGTCGCGTCGCGCGTGATGACGGTATTGACGAAATCTTCCGCATCCGGGCCCTTGACGCGGATCTGGCGTTCCACGGCGACGTTCCAGAGCGTCACCCCGTTCACCAGCGCGCGGTATTCGGCCATCGCGCCGCCGTCCTCGGGTTTCACGTACCCCCGCGGATGATACATGCGGTTGTAGACGGTGGCACGCCAAGCCCCCGCCTCGATCGACAGGTGCCAGAACGGCGACTTGCGCACACGGGTGGAGACGAGCATCTGCACCGGGGTGGGACCGCTCTGGCGGAGGTTTGCCGGCACGTGGCGATCCGATTGATCCACGCCCGGAACGTTCGGGTGTGATCTGTTTTGCAAGCTCATATTGTGGAGGTGGGGATTACCGTGTAACGGGTCAACCGCTGCCCGCTCACCAGTCCTTCCATTTCAAGAGCCACCGCGTGATCGCGTTGTACCGCGGTTCCGCGCTGGTGCCCGTGGGGCTGGTCAACGCCTGCCGGATATAGGCGCGCACCTTGTCGGTGTTCTCCGCCACATAGACGGCGCGCCCTGCAAGCGTTCTCATGCCGTCATGGATATCGGGGGCAAGCGGCCGGTTCTGCCAGACACCGAAGAGATACACCGCCGTCAGGAGCAGCAGAACACGCCGCGCCCAGACGCGCGCCGCCCTTGCGCGGGCGGCGTACGCGGTCGTGCGGGCCTCGGCCGTTGCCTCGTGAACGTGCTCCATGCGCGGACCATACCGGGGCCCATGGGCCAAAGCGGGGCAATTCGATGTCCGGAATCGGGCGGGACTTACAGATTGTCGGCTTGCGGCATCCCCAGCACGTGATATCCGCCGTCGACATGGATGATCTCGCCGGTGGTGCAGGCGCCGGCGGGCGAGGCGAGGTAGACCGCCGTGCCGCCGATGGCGTCCAGTGTGGCGTTGGCGCGCAGCGGCGCGTTCTGCTCGGTATGCTTGAAGGTCCGGCGTGCGCCGCCGATGGCCGCGCCGGCAAGGGTTTTCATCGGGCCCGGGCTGATCGCGTTCACGCGGATGCCGTCGGGGCCGAGATCGTTGGCGAGGTAACGCGTGGTGGCCTCCAGCGCGGCCTTGGCCACCCCCATCACGTTGTAATTCGGCGCCACCCGGTTCGAACCCTGATAGGTCAGGGTAAGCAGGGTGCCGCCCCCGTCCTTCATCAACGGATAGGCCCGGCGGGCCACCTCGATGAAGGAATAGCAGGAAATGTCCAGCGAATGCTTGAAGTTGTGACGGCTGGTGTTCATGAACCGGCCGGTCAGTTCGGACTTGTCCGAGTAGGCGATCGCGTGAACGAGAAAGTCTATGGACGGCCAGTTGTCGGACAGCTTTGCAAAGGCTGCGTCGAGCGACGACTCGTCGGTCACGTCGATATCAAGAAGCAGATCCGATTCCAGCGAGGCCGCAAGCGGCTCGACCCGCTTGCCAAAGGCCTCGCCCTGGTACGAGAAGGCCAGTTCCGCGCCGGCGGCGTGCATGGCCTGCGCGATCCCCCAGGCGATGGAGCGTTCGTTGGCCACCCCCATGACCAACCCGCGCATCCCCTTCATCGACGTGTTCATCTGCATGTCATCCGTGATACTTGCTGAGCAGCATCGAGCCGTTGGTGCCGCCAAAGCCGAAAGAGTTTGTCATCACCGTGTCGAGACCGGCACCCTCTGTGCACTCGGTCGCGATCTCGCCCGCGTTGATCGCCGGATCGAGCGTTTCGATGTTGATCGACGGGATGATGAAGTCGTTTTCCAGGGCAAGCAGGCAGAATATCGCCTCAAGCGCCCCGGCCGCCCCCTGCGCGTGGCCGGTCATGGACTTGGTCGAACTGATCGGCGGCGTATTGCCTTCGCCGAAGATGCGGCGCACCGCCTCCACCTCGCCGGCGTCACCCACCGGGGTCGAGGTGCCGTGCGCGTTGATGTATCCCACCTTGCGCCCCTCGCCCAGCTGGCCGATGGCCAGCCGCATGGCGCGCTCGCCCCCTTCGCCCGAGGGCGCGACCATGTCGTGTCCGTCCGACGTGGCGGCATAACCCGTCACCTCGGCGTAGATCTTCGCCCCGCGCGCCAGCGCGTGATCCAGATCCTCCAGCACGACGATCCCGCCGCCGCCGGAAATGACGAACCCGTCGCGGTCCGCGTCGAAGGCGCGGCTGGCCCTGTCGGGGGTGTCGTTGAACTTCGACGACATCGCGCCCATCGCGTCGAAAAGGCACGAAAGCGTCCAGTCCAGCTCCTCTCCGCCGCCGGCGAACATGACGTCCTGCTTGCCCATCATGATCTGCTCTGCGGCGTTGCCAATGCAGTGCAGAGAGGTCGAGCAGGCGGAGGTGATTGAGTAGTTGATCCCCTTGATCCGGAACGCCGTGGAAAGGTTGGCCGAAACGGTCGAGCACATGCATTTGGGTACGGCAAACGGACCGATACGGCGCGTGCCGCCGGATTTCAGCACGGTCTGGTGGGCCGCGAGCATCGCCGAGGTCGACGGCCCGCCCGACCCGGCCACCAGCCCGGTGCGCGGGTTCACGACGTCGTCTTCCTCAAGGCCGCTGTCTGCAATGGCCTGGTCCATCGCGATGTGGGCATAGGCCGCCCCGGGCCCCATGAAACGCAGGGTCCGCTTGTCGACGTGATCGGCCACGTCGATATCCAGCGTCCCGGCGATCTGGCTGCGAAACCCGTGTTCGGCCATCTCGGGGCTGGCAGCAATACCCGAGCGGCCCGCCTTGAGCGAGGCCAGCACCTCTCCGGCGTTGTTGCCGATGCTGGAGACGATGCCCAGCCCGGTGACGACGACGCGACGCATCTGCGCTCTCCTTAATCCCCTGGTGGCGGTCAGTTTTCCGACAAGGCGACTTTCATGTCCTTGACCTGATAGATCTCCTCACCATCGGCCTCGACGCGGCCATCCGCAACCCCCATCGTGAGGCGGCGTGTCTGAACCGCCTTGGTGAAGTCGACATAATAAGTCAGCATCTTGCGGTCGGGGCGCACCATGCCGGTGAGCTTCACCTCTCCCACGCCAAGCGCGTAGCCCCGCCCCTGCCAGCCGCGCCAGCCCAGGTTGAAGCCCGTGAGTTGCCACAGCGCATCCAGCCCCAGACATCCCGGCATGATCGGGTTGCCGGGGAAATGGCACTTGAAGAACCAGAGATCCGGGTGAATGTCGAACTCGGCCACGACATGCCCCTTGCCATGCGGACCGCCCTCGCCGGATATGTCGGTGATGCGGTCCATCATCAGCATGGGTGGCTCGGGAAGCTGTGCATTCCCGGGGCCGAACAGCTCGCCGCGCGCGCACTTCAACAGGTCTTCCTTGTCGAAACTTGTGGGGTAGTCGGCCATACGGCTGGCCCTTTCGTGTCTGCTGCGGCGTGGTTCATGATCCTCTATCATCGCGCGAAAGCGGCTTGCAAGCCTTGCCAGAGCCCGGCGGCGTCCGTCAGGGCCATGAATTTTGTTTGAAATCCAGCGGGGCAGAGCATTATATTCACCGCTGAGAAAGGGGTTGGGAATGGCAGACACCGAAGCTGACACACGGCACGCGGACATCCCGGATCGCGAAAGCGCGGCGCAGACGCGCGGCGCGGAGTGGCTTGGCGGCGCGGGACTGCGCCCCACTCGGCAGCGCGTGGCGCTGGCGGCGCTGCTGATCGGCGATGGTCAGCATCGCCATTTCACGGTCGAGACCCTCTACACCGCGGCCAAGGCCGCCGATGAAAAGGTGTCGCTTGCCACCGTCTACAACACCGTCAAGGCTTTTTGCGACGCCGGCCTCGTGCAGGAGGTCATGGTGGACGGCACGCGCAGCTATTTCGACACCAACACCCACGATCACCCCCATTTCTACTGGGAGGACGACGGTCAGCTGACCGATGCTCCGGCGGACGAGCTGGAAATCACCAATCTGCCGAAGGCCCCCGACGGCGCCGAGGTGGCCAGCGTCGATGTGGTGATCCGCCTGCGGCGACACGAGCGATAGGCCGGTCGCGGCAATAACCGATCAGTCAACAAGGAAAGCCAAGATGCGTGCAGTCTGGTACGAACGCTTCGGCACGGCGCGTGACGTGATGACCGCCGGCGAGGTCGAGACGCCGAAGCCCGGCTCGGACGAGGTGCTCGTGCGGCTGGCCTATTCCGGCGTCAATCCCTCGGACGCCAAGGCGCGGGCGGGCACGCGGCCCGGTGTCACCAAGCCGCCGTTTCCGCGAATCATACCCCATTCCGACGGCGCTGGCGTGATCGAGGCGGCGGGCGATGGCGTCGACCCCGCGCGCGTGGGCGAGCGGGTGTGGATCTGGAACGGCCAGTGGCAGCGCCCCTTCGGCACGGCGGCGGAATATATTGCCCTGCCCGAAAACCAGGCGGTTGCGCTGCCCGACGGCGTATCGCTGGATACCGGCGCGACACTGGGCATTCCCGGGCTCACCGCGGCGCAAACCGTGTTCGGCGGCGGCGACGTCGCGGGCCTTACGCTGCTCGTCTCGGGGGGCGCCGGCGCCGTGGGGCACAACGCCGTGCAGCTTGCGAAATGGGGCGGCGCGCGGGTGATCGCCACGGCCTCCGCCTCGGCGGCCGGGCGCGTGCGGGCAGCCGGCGCCGACCATGTCCTCGACTACGCCGACCCGGAGCTTTCCGCCCGGATCATGGATATCACCGATGGCGCCGGCGTGGATCGCGCGGTCGAGGTGGAATTCGGCCGCAACGCGGCGGTTCTGGCCGAGGTGATGGCGCCGCTCGGAACCGTGGCAGCCTATGGGTCGGCCAAGGACATGACCCCCGAACTGCCGTTCGGACCGTTCCTGTTCAAGGCGCTCAAGATCGACATCACGCTGATCTACATCCTCCCCGATGCCGCGCGACAATCGGCGATTGCCCGGCTGCACGCGGCGCTGGCCGACGGGGCGTTCAGCCCCGCGATCGGTGCGCGCTACCCGTTGAACGACTGCGCGGCGGCACAGGACGCGGTTCTGACCCCCGGCCGCGCAGGTGCGGTCCTGCTCGAGATCGGCTGAAGCGCGCAGAATCCTCTAACCGCCCGCCCCGTGCCCTGACAGCCCCGGCCGGGTGATGTGTTTGCGCGCGGCCTCCAGCCCCTGCTCGAACCCTTCGGCATCGCCGTAATCCAAGAACTGCGCGTATTAGGCGTGATGGGCCCCGATGCGCGCCGCGTGCTTGATCGGGCACCAGTAAGCTTCCGTTCGGCCCGCGATTTCCTGAACATAGCCAATCAGCCCGTTGGCATACCCGCAATAGACACAGTTGAGTTTCTGCAAGGCCTTGAGATAGGCGAGGTGATGACGGTCGATGCGAATGAAATCGGCCCGCCTGACCCTTTCGATCCCGTAGACGGGGAAACAGATCCGCTGGTAGACGGTCACGAAAAGATCGAGCATCACGAACGGTATGATCATCGCGTAAATGACCGGCGCCGTGATCAGCACAAGCGGCCGGGTATGGCGCAGAAACGTCGTCAGGCGCACGCGAAAGGCACGGTGCCGTTCACGCACGCCTTCCTCGAACACCACGCGGCCGTTCTCTAACTGGTAACGGAAGTATTCGCTGCGGCGGCGCAGCTCGTCCTCCAGTTCATCCTGAAGCGCGCGGATCCGCTCCAGCAGCTTTTCGGTATCGGTTTTCATCGCGGGGCCCTTGGCGTGGCGCGGGATACCCGGCCCGTCGGGACGGCCCGCGTTGGTCGGGGGATAACATGAAAAAGGGGGCATGCGAAATCTCCGCATGCCCCCCGTTTGCCGCGGTGCCGCCCTGTTTCAGCCGACGGAAACAAGTTCGATCGCGAAGGTCAGGTCCTTGCCCGCAAGCGGGTGGTTGGCGTCGAGGATGACCTGTTCCTCGGTCACTTCGGCCACCGTCACCGGCATCACCTGGCCTTGCGGCGTCTGAACCTGCAGCTGCGTGCCGATGTCGAGCGGGATGTCATCGGGGATGTCGGCGCGCGGCACGGCCTGCTTGGCATCGGGGTCGGGCTGTCCATAGGCCTCGTCGGCAGGCACGTCGACCTGCTTCTTGTCTCCTTCGGTCATACCGGGCAGCGCCGCGTCGAGACCCGGGATGATCTGCCCCGAGCCGACAGTGAATTCCAGCGGCTCGCGCCCCTCGCTGCTGTCGAAGGTGGTGCCGTCCGAAAGCGTGCCGGTATAGTGAATACGTACGGTGTCGCCCGTTTTGACTTCGGTCATGCGTCGTCCAATCTTTGGGGAGTTGAGTTTTCAAGGCCGCGTTCTGCGCGGGTGCTTGGGTGCATCGCCCAAATTTAGCAACGCGCATGATGGATTGCAATCAGAGGGCCGCCAGCCGCGGGGCTCGCAAGGGACTTTCGCGACCGAAAAAGTCGTGACACTGTGCCGTCGAAGGGAGAGTGTCATGCCGATCACAACATGTGTCTTCGATGCCTATGGCACGTTGTTCGACGTGTCCGCGGCCGCCCGGCGCGCCTCCGAAGAGCCGGGGCGCACGGTATTTGCCGAGCATTGGCCGGCAATCGCGGCACACTGGCGGCAGAAGCAGCTGCAATACACATGGCTCCGTGCGGTCATGGGGCAGCACACGGATTTCTGGACCGTTACGCAGGACGGGCTTGACTGGGCGCTGGAGGCTCAGGGGCTTTCAGGCGACACGGAGCTCCGCGAACGGCTCCTGCAGCTCTACCGTGAGCTCGATGCCTACCCCGAAGTGCCGCAGATGCTCGGGACGCTCAGGGAGCACGGCAAGCGCACGGCGATCCTGTCCAACGGAGAGCCCGGGATGCTGCAGGCCGCCGTGGCGTCGGCCGGCCTGGAAAACCTTCTGGATGATGTCTTGTCGGTGGAAAGCGTTGGCATCTTCAAACCCGCCGCGGCGGTCTACGACATGGTCGGCGCGCGTTTCGGCTGCGCGCGGCAGGAGGTGCTTTTCGTTTCTTCCAATGGCTGGGATGCCGCGGCCGCGGCCGGCTACGGCTTCCGGACGGCATGGGTCAACCGTGCGGGCGAGCCGATGGACCGGCTGCCCGCCCACCCCGACACGGTGCTGGACGACCTTAGCGGTATTGCGGGGCTCGCCGCCTGATGCCGCGCTTCACGACCTCCGACGGGCTGACGCTGCATTACGAGGATGACGGGGCCGGACTGCCGGTGCTGTGCCTTTCGGGGCTGACGCGCAACAGCGCGGACTTCACCTATCTGCTGCCACACCTGACCGGCAAACGACTGATTCGACTGGATTACCGCGGGCGCGGGCAGTCGGAGCATGCCGAGGATTACACGACATACAACGTCCTGCGCGAGGGGCAGGACGCGATCGAGCTGCTGGATCACCTCGGAGTGCGGGAGGTCGTGCTGATCGGGACCTCGCGCGGCGGCCTCATCGCCATGGCCCTTGCGGCGACGCACCGGGACCGGCTCGCCGGCGTGGTGCTGAACGATATCGGGCCGGAAGTGGCCGAGGCCGGGCTGGAGCGTATCATGGCATATGTGGGCCGCGAGCCCCCTTACCCCGATCTCGACACCGCGGCCCGGGCCCTGATGGACGGCCATGCCCGGGATTTCCCGGGCGTGCCCTATGCGCGCTGGCGCGAACAGGCCGAGTTCATGTGGTTCGAAAAGCCCGACGGCGGCGTCGGGCTAAGGTATGACCGGCGCCTGCGCGACGCGCTGGTGGGCGAGGCCGGCGCCGGCCATGCCCCTGAGCTGTGGCAGCTCTTCGACGGGCTGGCCGGTCTGCCCGTGGCCTCGATCCGGGGCGAAAACTCGGATCTCTTCAGCGCGGAGACACAACGCCGGATGGCCGAGCGGCACCCCGGGCTCATCGTCGCCACCGTCCCTGACAGGGGCCATGTGCCGTTCCTCGACGAGCCTGCCTCCCTCGCGGCGATACAGGCGGTCATGGAGCAGCTTTCATGACGGATATCAACATGATCCGCGCCGCCGCGGAACGCCTGGAGGGGCATGTGCGCCGCACGCCACTGCTCTGCTCGCCTTTCATCGACGATATCGCGGGCCGCCGCGTTCTGGTGAAGCCCGAATGCCTGCAACACACCGGCAGCTTCAAGTACCGCGGCGGGCGCGCGGCGGTCTCGGCGCTGGACCCCGAGACGCGGGCTAAGGGGGTTATCGCCTATTCCAGCGGGAACCACGCACAAGGCGTGGCCAGGGCCGCGGCCGAGTTCGGCGTGCCCGCCGTGATCGTGATGCCCGACGATGCACCACGTCTCAAGATCGACAATACGCGGGCCCTTGGGGCAGAGGTCGTTCTCTACGACCGGCAAGGCGGCGACTCCCGCGAGAGGCTGGGCGAGGCCATCCGCGCAGAGCGCGGGCTTACGCTGATCAAGCCCTATGACGAGCCGCAGGTCATCGCCGGGCAGGGCACATGCGGGCTGGAAATCGCCGCTCAGGCCCGCGCGGAAGGTATCGAGGCCGCCGACGTACTGGTTTGCTGCGGGGGCGGCGGGCTGACCGCCGGCATCGCGTTGGCGCTGGAGGCCGAGGCGCCGGGTCTGCGCGCCCGCCCGTGCGAGCCGGAGGGGTTCGACGACACCACCCGCTCGCTGGCCTCCGGCCGACGCCAGCGCAACGCGTCGGCAGCGGGCAGCCTCTGCGACGCCATCCTGACGCCCACGCCCGGCGAGATCACGTTTCCCGTGCTCAGGCGGCTTTGCGGGCCGGGGATCGTGGTGAGCGAGAACGAGGTTTTGCGCGCAATGGCGGTTGCCTTCCAGCGGCTGAAGATCGTGGCCGAGCCGGGCGGCGCGGTCGCTCTGGCGGCCGCGCTCTATCACGCCGACGCGCTGACGGGGGATGCCGTGATTTGCACGATCTCGGGGGGCAACGTGGACTCCCGCGTGTTCCAAAGCGCGCTCGACCAAGTGGAAACAGCTGGATAGAGAAACGGCGATATTTTGAAAAGGCGATCTTGAGCGCATGATGATACCATTTTTTTGCCCCGCATCTTTATTTTTCCCAACATCGACACTTGGCTAATCCCGTATCGCGCGCGGCTGTTGCAAGACATGGGCACGGGCCCGCCACGCGGGACCGGTTTTGCCGTTGGGGGCAACAAACTTGAGTCAGATCATGGACAGGCCGCGTCCGATATGGCGCCCTGTCACGCGAACACGCCCGCGGGCGGCAGGCCCGACATGATGCAGGGAGGACCATCATGCGAACACAGGTTGCCATAATCGGCGGGGGGCCGGCCGGTCTCCTGCTATCGCAGCTACTGCACGAAAAGGGGATCGACACGGTCCTGCTTGAAAGGCGGACAAAGGAACATGTCCTGTCGCGCATCCGTGCCGGTGTGCTGGAGACCGGGCTGGCCGATCTCATGCGCGAGGCCGGCGTCGGGGATCGCATGGACCGCGAGGGACAGGTTCACACCGGGGCCACCATCGCGCATGCCGCGGGGTCGGTCCGGATCGACTTCGACGCGCTGACGGGCAAGCATGTGCTCGTCTACGGCCAGACCGAGGTCACGCGCGATCTCTACGACGCGCGGGAGGCGGCCGGCGCGACCACGCTGTTCGAATGCGCGGGGGTGAAACCGCACGACGTTGACAGCGACCAGCCTTTCGTCACGTTCCTGCACGGCGGCAGGATGAACCGTCTTGATTGCGATTTCATCGCCGGCTGTGACGGCTTTCACGGCCCCTGCCGTCAGGCGATCCCCGAGGAGGTGCGCACCGAGTTCGAGAAAACCTATCCGTTCGGCTGGCTGGGTGTGCTGTCCCAGACCCCGCCCGTGGCCGAGGAGTTGATCTACGCCGACTCCGAGCGCGGTTTCGCCCTGTGCTCAATGCGCAACGAAACCCTCAGCCGCTATTACATCCAGTGCCCCCTGTCCGACAGCCCCGAGGACTGGGAGGACGGGATCTTCTGGGACGAGCTCAAGCGGAGACTGCCGGGCGAGGTGGCCGAAAAACTGGTCACCGGCCCCTCCATCGAGAAATCCATCGCCCCGCTGCGCTCTTTCGTGTGCGAACCGATGCGGTGGGGGCGGTTGTTCCTGTGCGGCGACGCCGCGCACATCGTGCCACCCACGGGGGCCAAGGGGCTGAACACGGCGGCAAGCGACGTCAACTATCTCTACCGTGCAATGGTGCGCTATTACGAGGACGGCGATACGGAAGGTCTGGACCGGTATTCACAGACCGCGCTGGAACGCATCTGGAAGGTCGAACGGTTCAGCTGGTGGATGACCGCGCTCTTGCACCGCTTCCCCGAGCAGTCCGACTTCGACCTGCGGATGCGGCGGGCAGAGTTCGACTTCCTGTCCGACAGCACCGCGGCCCAGAAAGCCCTGGCCGAGAATTACGTGGGCCTGCCCTACTAGCGCGCCTGCATTGCCTTGCGCCGTGACGCGGCGCGCGTCACAGTCGGTCATCGGGGACGATGCAAGGTGCGCGCGATGGCTGAGCTGACACTGGACGACGTGACGCTGCATTACCGGGAGGACGGCGAACCGGACGGGGCGCCGGTCGTCTTCGCGAATTCTCTGGGCACTGACCTGCATCTGTGGGACGCCGTGCTGCCCCATCTGCCCCACGGCCTGCGCCTCATCCGGTACGACAAGCGCGGACACGGCCACAGCTCGGTTCCGCCGGCGCCTTACGCCATGGGCGCGCTCGTGCGCGATGCCGAGGCGCTGCTCGATCACCTCGGCGTACGCGACGCCGTCTTTGTCGGGCTGTCGATCGGCGGGATGATCGGCCAGGGGCTGGCGGTCAAGCGGCACGACCAGATCCGCGCGCTGGTGCTGTCCAACACCGCGGCCAAGATCGGAACCAAGCGGATGTGGCAGGACCGGATCGACACGGTGCGGGACGGCGGGATCGCGGCGCTAGCCGAGGCGGTGCTTGCGCGCTGGTTCTCGCGCGATTTCCTCGCCAAGGGCGAGGTGACAACCTGGCATGACATGCTGGTGGGAACGCAGCCCGAAGGCTATATCGGGTGCTGCGCCGCGATCGCCGGCACCGATTTCTATACCCCCACCAGCGGCCTGCGGCTCCCGGTTCTCGGCATTGCCGGATCAGAGGACGGCGCGACGCCCCCCGACCTCGTCCGCGAAACGGTCGAGCTGGTACCCGGCTCGAAGTTCCGCCTCATGCGAAGGGCGGGTCACCTGCCCTGCGTGGAACGCCCCGAGGAATATGCGCAGGTGCTGGCGGGCTTCCTGCGCGAAATCGGCCACGTATAGCCCGATGGCCGGAGCGGACGGGCGCGGCCCGCGCGGCCCGCGATCCGGACCAGGGCTGAACACGGCGCATGAACCGCGGGGGTTTGCCCTTGAATACAGGAGAGAATCGCGGTCAGGCTAGCCGCAACAGCAAGGAGGGAGCCATGCGCAAGATCAGGGCGGCGGTTTGCCACGCCTTCGGCGAACCGCTCGTCGTAGAGGAGGTTCAGCTGCGCGCACCGCGCACGGGCGAGATCGAGGTGACGCTGGACGCGGTGGCCATCTGCCACTCCGACATCTCCTATGCCGAAGGGGCGTGGGGCGGCACGCTGCCGGCCGTTTACGGGCACGAGGCCGCGGGGACGGTCAGCGCCGTGGGCGCGGGCGTGACGGGCCTGGCCGTGGGGGATGCTGTCGTCGTGACGCTCATCCGGGCCTGCGGACAATGCCCGAGCTGCAGCGCCGGGCGGCCGACCGGGTGCGAGGCGCCCCCCGACGATGACGGCCCCCTGAGAACCGCCGATGGCGGCGCGTTGCATCAGGCCATGTCCTGCGGGGCGTTCGCGGAAAAGGTTGTCATTGACCAGAGCCAGGTCGTGAAGATCCCGGACGGGATGCCGCGGGACCGGGCCTGCCTGCTGGCCTGCGGCGTCATTACCGGCATCGGCGCTGTCGTGAACGCCGCCGGGCTCAGGCCCGGCCAGGACGTGGTCGTGATCGGCGCTGGCGGCGTGGGGCTCAACGCGATCCAGGGCGCGCGCATCGCTGGCGCGCGCCGGATCGTGGCGGTGGACATGAGCGCCGAGAAGCTGGCCGCCGCAAGCGAGTTCGGCGCGACGGACGGGGTTCTGGCCACCGAAGAGACGCCCTGGCGCGCAGCCAAGCAGGAAATCGGTCGCGGCGCGGACGCGGTGATCGTGACGGTAGGCGCCATTGCGGCCTACGAGCAGGCGCCGCGCTACCTTGCCGCGGGGGGGCGTGTCGTCATGGTGGGGATGCCCCATTCCGGCGACACGGCGCGCTACGAACCCGTGAACTTCGCCGCCACCGGGCAGGGCATGATCGGGTCCAAGATGGGCGAGGTGGTCATCAAGCGCGACATCCCGTGGATGATCGACCTCTATGATCAGGGGCGGCTCAAGCTCGATGAACTGATCTCGACCCGCTGGCGGCTCGACCAGATCAACGACGCGATCGCGGACACCAACACCGGGAGCGCGCGGCGCAACGTCATCGTGTTCGACGAATGAACGGGCGCATGACCAGACCACACCCAGGGGGCCCGAGCGCATGAAACTGCAGGATCTCGACATCATCGTCACGTCGCCACCCGCGCCAGGCTGGGGGGGACGCTACTGGATTCTCGTCAAGCTGACCACCGATGACGGCATCACCGGCTGGGGCGAATGCTATGCCGCCTCGGTGGGGCCGGCCGCCATGCGCGCCGTCGTCGAGGACGTGTTCGCACGCCACATGCAGGGGGAAAACCCCGAGAACATCGAGCTGATGTTCCGCCGCGCCTATTCGAGCGGCTTCACGCAGCGCCCCGACCTCACGGTCATCGGCGCGTTTTCAGGGCTGGAAATCGCGTGCTGGGACATTCTGGGCAAGGCGCGTGGACGGCCCGTCTGGGCGATGCTGGGGGGCCGCGTCAACGACCGCATCCGTGCCTATTCCTATCTCTACCCCCTGCCCCGCCACACCCTCGCCGATTTCTGGACATCGCCCGAGATGGCCGCCGAAAGCGCGGCGGACTGCGTGGCGCGCGGGTACACGGCGGTCAAGTTCGACCCGGCGGGGCCCTACACAATGCGCGGCGGGCACATGCCGGCTATGTCGGACATCACGAGGTCTGTGGATTTCTGCCGCGCCGTGCGCGAGGCGGTGGGCGACAGGGCCGACCTGCTCTTCGGCACGCACGGCCAGTTCACGACGGCCGGGGCGGTCCGTCTCGGCCAGGCGCTGGAGCCGTACTCTCCGCTTTGGTTCGAGGAGCCCGTGCCACCCGATAGTGTCGGGCAGATGGCGCAGGTGGCCGCGCGGGTGCGCATCCCCGTGGCCACGGGGGAAAGGCTGAGCACCAAGGCCGAGTTCGCCCCGGTGCTGCGGGAGGGCGCGGCGGCCATCCTCCAGCCCGCCCTTGGCCGCGCCGGCGGGATCTGGGAAACCAAGAAGATCGCCGCGATGGCCGAGGTCTATAACGCCCAGATGGCGCCGCATCTTTATGCCGGTCCAGTGGAATGGGCGGCCAATGTGCATCTCGCCGCCTCCATCCCGAACCTGCTGATGTGCGAGACGATCGAGACGGAATTTCACGACCGCCTGATTGGTGGGGCGCTCCGGGTGGAGAACGGTTTCATCCCCGTGCCGGACGCGCCTGGCCTTGGCATCGAGGTGGACGAGGCACTTGCCCGCGCCAACCCGTACGAGAGTGACGGGCTGCACCTGGAGATGCAGGAAGCACCGTGCGACTATGTCAACGGCAACAGCTTTGCCGGGGGCGCACCGCCCGACACGGCGTAGCATGGCGGCCAGAACGTGTCGTTTCCTCAATGCCTTACGGCAGGAACATCAACCAGACCCAGGCCGTCAGGATGGTCAGCGCCGTGCCCAGCAGCACGGTCGTCGCGGCAACCCGCTTGGCCCGGCCGTACATGCTGGCAAAGATATAGCTGTTGACCCCCGGCGCCATCGCCGCCGTCAGCACCGCCGACCGCGTGGCCTCGGCCGACAGGTTCAACGAGATGCCAAGAAGCCGCGTGATCCCCGGATGGATGACCAGCGCGACAAGGCAGATGTAAAGCACCACGCGCAGGTCGCCCTCCGGGCGGTAACTGACCAGCACGCCCCCCAGACCGAAGAGTGCCGCAGGCAGCGCGGCCCGCACCATCAGGTCAAGCCCGTCGTTCAGCACGGCCGGAAGGGCGATGCCGGACAGGTTGACAGCGAACCCCGCCGCGATCCCCAGAATGAGGGCATTGGAAAACATGGCACGCAGCACCTGCATCACAACCGCGTGGCCGGCCTGCCCCCGCGCCCGGACGATCTCCATGGCCGAAATCCCGATCCCGTAGCAAAAGGGCGAGTGCAAGGCGATGATGGCATAATTGGCCTGAAGCGCGTCCGGACCATAGGCGCGCTCCGTCAGCGGCAGGCCAAGAAGCACCGAGTTGGAGAACAGGCAGCAGAACCCTATGGCGACCGCGTCCTCCCACGGGCGCGAGAAAAGCCAGCGCGCGCCCCACAGGCCCATCAGGAACCCGCCCAGCGCCCCCGTGTAGAAGCTTGTCAGCAGTCGCCAGTCGAAGCTCTGGCCGAGATCAAGGCGCGCGATGGCAGTAAAGAGCAGGCAGGGAATGGCAAATGTCTGCGTGAAACGCATGAGTCCGTCCACGCCAGCCTGCGAGAACCAGCCGCGCCAGACCGCGACATAGCCGAAACCGATGACGAGAAAGACCGGCAGGACGACATCAAGAAGCGCCTGCAAAACCCTCAGTCCGCGTAAGAAATCACCATGCCGTCATAGGCCGGGGTGACATGGTCGGGGGTTTCGTCGGCCACGGTCTGGTAATCGAGGTCGATATGCATGTTGGTCAGCACCGCACGGCGCGGCCGGGCCTGTGCGATCCATTCCAGCGACTTGTCGAGATGGGCATGGGTGGGGTGCGGTGTACGGCGCAGCGCATCCAGCACCCAGCAATCGAGTCCTTCCAGCAGCGGCCAGCTGTCGCGCGGTATTTCGACCACGTCCGGCATGTAGGCGAGATCACCAATCCGGAATCCCAGCGCGTCGATCGTGCCATGCTGCACGCGCACGGGTCGAAAGGTCAACGCCCCGCCTGCCCCTTCGATGGTGACATCGCCATTTATGGTGTGCATCTCCAGAATCGGTGGATAAGGCGACCCTTCAGGTTGCATGAATGCATATCCGAACCGGGAATACAGCGTATTCTGCGTGTCCCCGTCCGCCCAGACGGGCACACGCTGGCGCATGTTGAAAACGATCATGCGCAAATCATCGAGGCCGTGCACGTGATCGGCGTGATCGTGTGTATAGATCACGGCATCGAGCGTCCCGACGCCGGCCCCCAGAAGCTGGCTGCGCAGGTCGGGAGAGGTGTCTATCAGAACCCGCGTCGTGCCTTCCTCGCCCTCGCGCTCAACCAGCATCGAGCAGCGGCGGCGGTAGTTCCTTGGGTTCCCGGGGTCGCAATCGCCCCAGTTGTTGCCAAGCCGCGGGACCCCGCCGGAGGAGCCGCACCCGAGTATGGTGAACCGTGTCTGCCCCATCACGCCACCGCCTTGCTGAACAGCCGGTTGAAGTTCGCCTGCGTTTGCGCGGCGAACGCCGGCCAGTCGAGGCCGAACACCTCCGCGCCGACCTTTGCCGTATGCACGGTGTAGGCGGGTTCGTTGCGTTTGCCGCGATACGGGGGCGGCGCGAGGTAGGGCGCATCCGTTTCCACCAGTATTCGGTCGATCGGCGCCGTGGCGAAAATATCGCGCAACTCCCGGCTCTTGGGAAAGGCCGCGATACCGGACATGGACAGGTAGAACCCCAGCTCCAGCGCCGCCCGCGCCAGCGCCGCCCCGGAGGAAAAGCAATGCATGACACAGCCGTAGGCGCCGTTTTGATATTCCTCGCCGAGGATGCGGGCCATGTCCTCGTCCGCGTCGCGGGCATGGATGATGAGCGGCAGGCCGGTCTCGCGCGCGGCGGCGATGTGGACACGCAGGCTCTCCTGCTGTTTCTCCGCGCTGTCGGCAGTGTAGTGGTAGTCCAGTCCCGACTCCCCGATCCCGACGAACTTAGGGTGCCGGGCAAGTTTCACCAGCTCGTCCACCGTCGCCAGCGGCTCCTCTGCGGCGCTCATCGGGTGCGTTCCGGCCGCGTAGTAGACAGGGTCATACGATTCCGCGATGGCGCGCACCCGGGGTTCGTTCCGCAGCTTGGTGCAGATCGTCACCATGCGGGTCACGCCCGCCTCGACCGCGCGCGCCACCACGGCGTCCCGTTCATCGTCGAAAGTGTCGAAATCCAGGTGGCAGTGGCTGTCGGTAATCTCGACGGTATCGGACATGAAACCTCAGGCTGTGGCACAGGATTGCAGCTTGAAGACCGTATCTAGGACGAGCGCGGCCGGGTCAAGGTTCACCGCCCGCCCGTGGCGCGCACGCGCCCCGATCTGCTGTGCAAGGTCCGCCCAGGCACGGGCGCGATCCGGACCCGGCGCCAAACGGGCCAGAATTTCCGCCTCCCCCGGCGCGGCCTCGGGCGGTGGCGCGCCGGTTGCGCCGGTGCGGGCAAGCCGGGCAAGCAGAAGGTCGGTCAGCCCGAACAGCAGGTCGAGCCGCTCCTCTGCCCCGCGCGCGGCGGCTGCCTCGGCCAGCGCGATTGCACGCGGACGGTCCAGAGCAGGCAAGCCGCGGACGATGGTCAGCAACTCGTCATAAAGTTCCAGCCCGCCGAGATTGACAAGCCGGACAGCCTCGCCGGCCGATCCGCCGGACAGCTCGGCCAATGCCGTGGCCCGCGCGCCGGCCTCTACCCCCGCCTGGTCCAGCGCCGCCTCCAGATCGGGCGGCGACAGCGGTTCCAGCCGCAGATCCCGGCAACGCGAACGGATCGTGGGCAACAGCCTGGAGGGCTGGTGAGACACCAGCAGCAGGACGGTGCGCGCCGGCGGCTCCTCCAGCATCTTCAGCAGGGCATTCGCAGCCGCGGTGTTCAACTCGTCGGCGCTGTCGACGATCACGACCCGGCGACCGCCATCCGCCGCGCTGAGATTGATGAAACTGGCAAGCTCGCGCACCTCGCTCACGCGGATATCGCGGGAAAACCGCCCCTCCCGCCGGTTCTTTTCGCGCTCGGCGTCGGTGCTGCCCGCACCGCCCCGGCGCACGACGTACAACCCGGGCTCCGACAGGGACAGAACGCGGCGCGCCACCGGATGCTCGGGCGGGACATCCAGCGTGTCGGGCGGGGGCGGCGTATCACCGAACAACCCGCTATCCTCCGTTTCAGGCGTCGCAAGAAGGAACCGCGCGATACGCCAGGCCAGCGTGGCCTTGCCCACCCCCCTTGGCCCCGTCAGCAGCCACGCGTGATGCAACCGGCCAGAGCGGTAGGCATCGAGGAAGGCCGTCTCGGACCGGCGCTGGCCATAAAGGACGCCCGCGGCGCGCGGATGCGGCGCGCCCTCGATCCTGTCGGGTTCCGGGGCAGTCTCGTCCATCATTCGAGACACGAGGATACGACGGTGCGGATATCGGCGGCAACCTCATCCACGGGGCGTGCGCCGTCGATGATCCTGAACCGTTCCGGACACGCATATGCAAGCTGCAGGAACCCCTCGCGGAGCGTCTGCTGCAGCTCCACCCCGAACGACTCGAACCGTTCCTCGCCGCCGCGACGCCCGAGCGCCCGCTCCAGACCGGTTGCCGGGTCGATATCGACCACAAGCGTGAGGTCGGGTTCACGGCCGATCATCAGCTCGTGGAGCCGGTCGACAAGCACCCGAAGATCAGCCCCGCGCAACCCTTGGTACATGCGCGTGCTGTCTGCGAAACGGTCGCAGATGACCACCTGTCCGGCGGCGAGCGCCGGCGTGATGACCTTTTCGAGATGATCGCGGCGCGCGGCCGTGAACAACAGGATTTCCGTCTCCGGCGACCAGCGATCGCTCTCTCCCTCAAGCAGCAGCTTGCGTATCTCCTCGGCCCCCGGGCTGCCGCCCGGTTCGCGCGTCAGCACCACCTCGACGCCCTGCCCTTGCAACGCCTCGGCCAGACGGCGGGCCTGCGTGGACTTGCCCGAGCCATCGATGCCTTCGAACGAGACGAACAGGCCGGAGCCGCTCAAAGCTGCCCCTCGGGGCCGCGCCGCAACCGTTCGAGCAGGATCTCCGAAACGGTCCTGAGCCGCACGAGGAACCCGCCGGGTGCGACGTCGTCAGAGGCATAGAGCGGCACGCTCTTCTCCGGCAGGCCCTTTGGGGAGAACACCAGCTTTGCCAGTTCGTCGCCCTTGCTCACCGGGGCGCGCACGGGACCGGTATACACCACCTGCCCCTCCAGCGTGTCGCCGCCCAGAACGGGCACCAGCGCCCGCACCTCCTCGGCCGGGGCAAGGCCGACACTGGGCTTTGCCCCCATCCAGACATCCGCGCTGGCCACGTCGGTGCCGGCCTTGACGAGGGATTTCTCGGCGAACTGGCGGAATCCCCATGTCAGCAGCGCCTCTGCCTCCTCGGCCCGCTGGCGCGCGGTGTCGAGCCCCGAAAGAACGATGATGATGCGCCGTCCATCCTGTTCGGCCGACCCGACCAGCCCGTAGCCCGCCCGTTGGGTATGCCCCGTCTTGAGCCCGTCCGCGCCGATACCGAGGCGCAAAAGCGGGTTGCGGTTCTGCGTATTCTGCGGCGCGCGGCCGTCGAACGCGAACTCGGTTTCGGCGAACATCGGGTAGAACTCGGGAAAATCCTCGATGATCCGGCGCGCCAGCAGCGCGAGGTCGCGAACGCTCATCCTGTGGCCGGGGGCGGGCCAGCCGTTGGAATTCTTGAAGGTGGAGTTCGTCAGGCCGATCTGCTGGGCGCGCCGTGTCATGTAACGGGCAAAGCCGGCCTCGGTGCCGTCCGGGCTCAGCGCCTCTGCCAGCACCGCGCAGGCGTCATTGCCCGACAGCACGATAATCCCGCGAAGCAGGTCCTCCACCGTCACCCGGTCGGTGGTGTCAAGGAACATCGTCGAGCCGCCGTAGCTCATGGCGTGCTCCGACACGGGCAGCTTCTCGTCCAGCGACAGCCGACCGTCGCGGATCGCCTCGAAGGTCACGTAGAGCGTCATCAGCTTGGACATCGAGGCCGGCGGCAGCGGCGCATCGGCATTCTTGGACAAAAGCACCGTGTCGGTCGTGATGTCCACGACGAACGCCGCCTTGGCGCTGGACTCGAACGCCCGCACCGGCAGCATCATCACGGCGAGCAGGAGGAACGAGGCAAGCAGCCTTGAAAGGAAACGGATCATTTGGGTTCACGCCTCAGTTGGTGACGGGATAGGCGTCCTCGAAACCGACGCCCTTGATCTTGCGTAGCAGAACCGCGCGCTCGGATTTGTCGGCGGCCGGGCCGACGATGACGCGCCAGAACGTCTTGCCGCGGGAGGTCTGTTTCTTGACCACCGGCACCATGCCGTTCTGACGCATGGCCGTGGCGGTGTTCCGCGCGTTCTGCTCGACACTGAAGATCCCGATCTGGATATAGGGCTTTTCCAGCGAAGATTCCTGCCCGGCCGGTCGCGACGCGGGGTTCTCGGCCGCGTCGGCGCCGGCTTCGGCGGCCTCGGCTTCCGCGATGGCGGCGGCGGCCCCGGCCACCGGGTCGAGCGCGGTTTCCTCCACGTCCTCGGGCGTGGCGATCTCCTCGGTGGGCGCGGCGTCATCCTCCGCGTCCGGGGCGGGCTGTTGTTCCTTCCGCAGCGCCGTGACGTTCAGCATGGCCGGTGCGCCGGCCAGCATGCCGAGCGCCTCGGCGGCATCCGACGACACCTGTATCGGCGGTCCCGGATTGTCGCGCTCGCGCCGGAACAGCGCGCCGATCACGAATTTCGAATTGGTGGTGTTGCGGATGATGACACGCTCGGGCTCGTCCACGTCCGGATGCGCCACCCAGACACCGCCGAGCGACGGCCGGCCGTCCCACAGGCCCATCGCGGTGACCTCGAACACCTCCGGCGCCTCGACATCGCGTTCCACGAGACGGGTTTCCGTGGCCGCGGCCCCGGCCGGCCCGTCCTGCGCGGCCTGCTCGTCCGAGCTCAGAAAGCCGAACGGCGTCTCCCCCTCCGCGCAGGCGCCGAGCGCGAGCACCAAGGCAAGACACAAAGCCCCCTTCCCCTGTCCACGGAATCTGCGCCGGTTGTGAATATCGAGCATGTCACGTTCCCTGCCTGTCCCGGCGCCGTAACGCGCCTTGTCGGTTCTTTCTCGGCCGGCCGCCACTGCCCGGGACGGCACGCGACCAAGACCCGGGCGCAGTCTAGCGCCCCGCCGCGGGCAAGAAAAGTGCGCAAGAACGCTGCGGCGGAATTCCCCGAAAACGCACCTTCCAGAATCGCGCCCGGCCCTCTAACCAATCCCTGCGCGGAGGAGTGGCAGAGCGGTCGAATGCACCGGTCTTGAAAACCGGCGTACGTGAAAGCGTACCGTGGGTTCGAATCCCACCTCCTCCGCCACTTGCCCTTGCGAAAGCGTTCTCCCGATCCGGCTCCGGCCGGATTTTTCCGTTGTTTTCGTGGGTTATGCGGTTGGGGCTGAGCACTGGCACCAGCTCTGGGCGGCCCGGAAGTGGTCTCTCGGGGGCTATATTCTCCCGACCTCATGACTGCGTGGATTTGGTGAATTTCCTTCAAGTAATTGTTAAAAAACAAAAAATACTAGTCTCCGAAAGTGTTTGGATTGGGGTCGCGATTGCGTCTGGCGCGACTGGCATCGAAGCCTCTCAGGTCAAAGCGGGTACCGTCCTCTGCTTCTGGAACTCTCTGACGGACATTTCTTTCGCCAGAGGCGAGCCGCTGACGAACCATAAGCGGATATGCCAGATCATGAAAAATCAAGCGCACCACGGCACTCTATGCCATCGAGAAGGGCATCAGCCGCCAGCCACTGTGGAGCGCTGGGCCGGGCCGCCCGTCTGGCGCACGCGTTGCGCCTTGTCGAAGACCTGCACGAATGGTTGAAACGGCAGGTATCTCGTATCTCGACGAAATCTGACCTTGGTAAAGGTCTGGCATACGCGCTGGAGCACTAGACAGCCTTGTCCTCTTCAGCCGCGACGGCCGCGTCGAGATGGACCGATGGCATGATGAATAGAGCTTTGGTCTTGTTGTCAATGACAGGCTAAAGACCTTCCGTCGAGACACGCTGATGTCTTGGGAAATCACTTGGTAGTCTCAAACGTCAGAATTGATGTGCGGAATTGATCTGGTAGCGGTACGATTTCTGAAAGATCAACGTCAAAGCGAATGTTCTCAATTGGCTCATTCGTACGCACGTGCGGCACAGGGATTTCCTCTGCCCGAAAGAGACTCAGTGACGCGTTGCCCGGGTAGGTCTGAATGGTCAAATCACTGCGGTACAGGTCGCGGCCACCTTTGGTGAGGCACTGAATCAAGAAAGCGCTGCGCAGTTCATTATCTGAAATCCTGGGTGCGAGTGTCTCCATAAGCTCGGCAACCGTCTGTCCGCTTTGCACTTCGATTACACAGAGTGATGCGATATAGGCGTCAAATGAGCCCGATGGTCGCAGCTGATCGAGCGAAAATCGATGCTGCGGAACAGATTTTAATGTGGTCTTCACGTCGAGTACGAAGTGCTCGGAAACAAAATCATACTTGGCGGTTTTACGAGTACTCCAGCATCGTACTGCAGCGTCGGTGTTCTGTGCATGGGCGATAACAGTAAGCTCGCCCCACAGGCCAATAAGATCACGAGTGTTGTCTTCGATCCGGCTGAAGAGTGCCGCAACTCGCTGTACACGAGCGGCAATCTCGGCGTTGGTGGTTGGCGGGCTCGTGGTGCAGAGGCTTTCTTCCAGTACTCTCAGAAACAGGCGGACAATTGCCGGGTCGCTCTCCTTTAGGCGGATAAGCGAGTAGCATCCCTCATGCGGGTCTGGCGTGTCCGTTTCGATGACGCAGGTGCGGGAGAACAAGGCATCGACCGCGCGCAATGTGATGTCTGGTCGGAGGTCATCCACCTGGGCGGGAAGCAGAAGCGCAGGAAAGGCTTGGGAATCGATGGCAAGCCAATAGGGATAGTCGCCGTCCACTGGCATTCCGAAGAGCGCTGCGCCATCCTCGGGGATCGTTTGGCAAAGCGTCGGGTACAGATCAGTCAGCATGGGTGCTTACCGTTCAACCCAGACACGCTCCATCAACGGATCGGGAATGTGGACAGCGAGGATTGGAACGTCGCGCACCGTGCGCTTTTTGTCAGCGGTCTGGATATCGTAGCGGTGGAGTTGGAACGTCACTGTTTCAGAAGACACCAATGCGCGCGCGCCAGGGTAATTGGTCGGAGCGTTCGCACCCTGCCAAAGCTGCTTGACCTTTGGTGGTGACTTTTCGGTCAGTGTCCGTTTGTAATCTACGCCCGACCATGGCCCGGCAAGGGCATAGAAGCTGCATGTCATAGTCGGTTCTTCGGAAACCATTCGTTCCAGCCCAAGCATAAGTGCGCTGTGCCGGAGGTTGTCGTCGGGCCAGCGATAGCGGAATTGGCCGATCATCGGGAGAATGTCGGCGAGGGCAAGCGTGTCGCTGAAGGCGGGCACGATCTGTTTGTCGTTCCAGCCATCTTCCGCATAAGGCGCAAAATCGAATGACCCGAGAATCTGTTCAACGAGCTCCCGGTTTTCAGCAACTGTTTCGCTGTCATCAAAGGGATGATCGGGAACGATCCAGCCGCCTTGGCCCTTAGACTGATACATCTCCAGCAAGATGACCGAGGACCGTGTGGGTTTCAGCTTCTGATCCAGGAAGTAAGTGCGACGCCAGTCTTTCAGGCTCCCGCCATCTTCGAGATGATTGCGGATAGAGCCGCGAACGGATTCCTCGTGCTTCACATAGTCGGTAAAGGCGTCGGTATTCGCGCTGGTCAGATAGATGCGGCAAAGCCCCAGATATCGCTTCTTGTAGCCGAAAAAGCGGGCGCGCTGCTGGATGTTGTCCGCGTTGCCGACGCCCGTTGATCGAGGCATGTAACTGACTGTCAGGCCCTCGACAGTGAAACCCCGATCAAGGCCAATGCCACCGATCAGAATCCAGCTATATTCACCTGCCCAATCGACTGGGACGATGCGGCTTTTCTCGCGAGTATTAAGTTCGGCAACGGCGGTTTCTTCCATCGCTTCGAACAGGATCGGGGCGATATCCTCAAAGGTCAGGGACGTGTCGTAGGTCTTGAAGATGCCGTCTGCGGACGTGCGAAACTGGTCCAGAAGCCCCGCATTGTCAGGATGCGTGCTGTCTTGCAGGACCGCCGACCAATGATCCTTGATCTGCTGCGTCCATCGCTTGAACATCAAATGTTCGTCTTTGGCGACGGCGGGATGGATCATCATTGAACGGTTTCGCCCCTTCTGAAACTCATCTTCGAGCAAGCCAATCGCAACGCCGATAAAGAAGTCTCTAAGTGCTGCGCGCAGACTCTCCGGCGCTTCATGTGGAGGATCGTTCTTGTCGGGCACTTCACTCAAGGGGATCAGTTTGACGTATTTGTCCGCTCCATCGACAAAGAATTCTTGCCCGCCGACATAATGCGTACCGGGAGTCAGGACGCGTCCAAAATCAGGCGAGAGCGCATCAATGCGGCTGATCAGAAGCGGAGCCTGGGGCGTTGCCGTATAGAGAATATAGCTGTGATGCGGAAACAAGGCGCGCAGCGCCTTGATCCGCGCATAGGTCGTGCTCTCGTCGTCTTGCTTGGCCTTGGTGTTCATGCCGGCCTGATCACCCTCATCGTCGATGATCAGCGTCGGTACGTCGGAAAAATCTGACCCACCAAGAAGTCTGGCGAGGTTGTCCAGGTGTTGGTGCTGCTTCATCGAGATGATCATGATCGTCCGCGCGCGGGGGCTACCGCGGCGCCAGCGAGCAAGTTCGGTATTCACGCGCTCCACTTCGCTTTGTTGGAACGCCTTCTGTTGTGTCGTGAACAGATTCCACTCACGGGTGCCTGCGATATCCAGATCGCCCTTCAGGCGGTCAAAGCTCTGTTCGACGAGGTTGTTGGTGGTCCCTGCAAGCAGGATCACGAGCCGAAATCGATTATCCCGTGCGAGGGCCGCAAGGCTCGTGAACGACAAGGTCTTGCCGCTCTGGACATAGCCAATCACGAGTCCGGTATTCACGGCGTCCGCTGCCTCGGGCGGGACGCAATCGCTCATGATGGAAACGGTTTCCTGAACAAGCCGTTCTTTCTCGTCATCCGACAAGGCTGTGTTGGCGTTCAGCAAATCGGTGAATGCAGCCCCCTGGGTGGGCGACCAACCGCCATCTGGGTCTGCGCGGCTCGGCGCGACTGTGATCGTTCGGGGATCATTCGCCATCGGACAGCCTCTTGGACATTTGGTTTCTGAGAATTTCATTGGTGAAACGGCGAATAGCGGAGGGGTTCCGGTCAGCAAGCTCCCCTGCCTCGACTTCGGCAAGCGCCATCGCGGCGGCAATATTCAGGACGGCGGTAAAGCTTTCGGAATCCAGCGTTGGAAATTGCGCCATGAAGGGATGGAGCATGGCCAGCCGAATAGTGATCTGGCGCGGCTCCGGGTCAGTGATGGATGGACGATTGCGGATATCCAGCCAGTCCGCCCCGTTGTCGGCATAGGACAGTTCGACGGCGACGATCCAGTCCTCGCTCCGAAACCGCATCCGAAAACGGACATACTCATTCTCTGCGTCCGGCAAATCGGGAAGCGGCTCGCTGTCATCATGCTCGGGGTCAGAGAGCGGCAGATCAGCCTGATCTTGCGCGCCTGCATGGGCCTGCGATGTCAGGCTTTGATTGTTCAGCCGCTCCGCCATGGATTTAAGCGCGGCGGCGGCGTCTTTGCGTGTGGCCTTCGCGTCCTTCTTACTTCTGTGCTCGCGGACTTGTTGGAGCAGCGGGAAGGCTTCCCCCGATAGTTCCTCGCGGAGCTCTTTCAGAAAGGTTTCCTCGGCTTCCTCCCACTTGATCCCGTCCTTGGTGTGGCTGACGTGAAAACCCTTGAGGTGGATTTCGCCGAAGATGCGCTGGAAGGCGAAGCTGTTCGAGCGTCCGAAAATGTCTTCGGGGCGATAGGTCTCGTCAAAGCTGCCCATGATCAAGCGCTTGCGCCGGAAGAGCGCCAAGCCCGCGAGGCGCGTACTTGCGGGTTCGCGGATCGCGACAAAGCCCGTTGCTGCGCGACCATCTCCCAGATCGATGGCGATGTCTTTCTTCCAGGTGATGGGAGGCCCGTCAGGGTCTCGATAGCTCGGGGCAACCAAAATGTCCGGGTCTTTGTAAGCGAGCGGCTCGCCATCGATGGTAAGAAGCATCGAACCATCGCGAATAAAGATCCGATAGATACTGGACAAATGGTCTTTGATCTTCTGAACCGTTTTCGTGCGCGGGAAGCGGCGGATATTGTCGAGGCGGATTTCTGTGTAGTGCTTGTCTGCGGAGACTTGCGTCGAGATAACATGCAATTCTTCAGTGCTGTCTTCGACGATTTTGTCGATGTCGAAGATCACGGTCCGCTCAGCATTCTCCCCAAGCGCGGTTGTCCGCACGGTCCAGTTTGGCGCAAACCAGCACGCCGCACTCTTCATCCCCATGCCGAATTCAGACAAGCCCGACGCATCGGGGGGGATTTCAGCGGGACGGAAGGCGCGCTGATAATCGGACGCAGCGATACCCGCCGCGTTGTCGCGTATCGTGATACAGTTCTCCTGCGGCTCGAAACGGATATCGACATGGAGGCGGTAATCCGCTCCATCAGTCGCCTTGAGGTCCCGCTGTCGGTCCAGGCTGCTCTGGATGGCGTTATCGACAAACTCGGCCAAGGCGTACCACGCCTTGTAGTTCAGGTGCGGCAGGACCGAGAGGACGTTGACGCCGGGGCGGATATTAACGGAGTTAAGTTGCACCATTACTCAGCCGCCACGGCTGCGTGAACCGCGCCCTCCGCGTCAGCGTTGCCCACGAGGGCATCGTAGATATTGCCAACCACATCGACATTGACGGCATTTCCGAATGCTTTGTAGGCACCGTTTTTGGTGCCGGGCAGATAGGTTAGTCCACCCATGCTCTGCAAGCGGCTGCACTCGCGCGGAGTCATGTAGCGCTTCTTCCACGCGATGATGGGGACTTGGCTTGTTGTCATGGCAATAAGAGACGGCGCGGTATCTTCCTTCTTCACCCGGATCCCGCTCGCGCGAAACTGGATGATATGTTTCCAAATATTGCGTTCAGCGCCTTTGCAATTCCATTCGAGTTTCTGAAAGCTTGGGGGAAAGTCTTTGATCTTGTCGATCCAGGGATCGATGATCCCGCGATGTTCCGCGTAGAACGCTCGGTTTTTTGCAATAAAGTCGATCTTCCATGCCGGAAAATTGTCAAGCGTCGTGCGCGCATAAGACGGCAATGCGACTTCGGTCTTCTCAGGCGACAATCCCGCCAAAGGAATCCCAAACGCGCCCTTGAACTTGCCAAGCCGTTTGTAGCTGCGTGCATGGGGCGTAAGGCCATCGAGCGGGTAATCCGCACCAAACTCCATCGCCCAGATCGGGAAGGATGGCAGGTGCTGATCTTTTGGGAAGGCCGCGACAAACTCCTGCCATGTCTCAAGATACCGGAGATGATCACTGTTCAAGCCATGGGCTTCAGGCGGATCCTCGTCGAGGACAGTGCGGATCGACGTCTGCGGAATTTCGTCCGGGATCGGCCATGCAAAATTGTCCAGCCCTTGACGATCACCGACGATGAAGGCCCGCTCGCGCTTCTGCGGAACGCCGAACATGTGCGGCGACAGACGCGCGAAGCTGATCGCGTATCCTGCAGCTTTGAGTTGATCACAAATTATAGACCAAGTCTCTCCTCCGTTATGGCGGATAAGATTCGGGACATTCTCAATGATAAAAAAACGCGGCTTCTTGAGTTTTAGTATCGCGACAACGTAATCAAAGAGGTTGCCCCATTGCGGGCACTCAAGGCCTTTTTGGTCGCCAGCCTTGGAAAATGGCTGGCAGGGGAAGCCCGCGCAAAGAACATCGTGATCAGGTATGGCGCTCAGGTCGACGGACCTAATGTCGCCAGCAGGGCGAATCCCGAAATTCTTTTCATACAGCCCTGCGAGATGCTTATTGAGCTCGGAAGCAAAGACGCACTCTCCTCCACGTTGGCCTAGCGCCTGGTGGAACCCACCCAGCCCGGCGAATAAATCTATGAACTTCATATGGTTACGCCTGATCGTTTCTTGCATTCAGCCTACACGCATGCATCGGCTACTGCAAGAAAATGAAGCGAGGACGCATGATGTGGATCGAGTACGACTTTGGGGCACCAGATAGGCTAAGTCTGGCGCATGCTAGGGGATGTCTCAGGTGCGCCATCGGCATTTCAATGACCAGTCCCGCGCAGCTGCGGAGCAGCGCTTTGCACCGCGACGACGCTAGGAGAGATCGAATTTCTGCGCTTCCCATCCGGCTGGAAACGGCTCCAGCACGCGCGCCAGCGTCACCTCAGGCCCCTGCTTCCCGTCCAGGATCGCCTCGACGATATCGGGCGCGAGTAGCGTGAGCCGCATTATGAGGGTCATGTAGGACGGCGCGATCCCCCTCGCGCTCTGCGAGTTCGTTGGTGGTCGTGAATTCGCCTGCGCGACTTCCGGGCGCCGGCCGCGCGCGCGTGGCATGGGACGAATCTGCCAGTATAGTAACCACGCCGGACGTCGATCGCTTCCCCATTGGCGTCACCGTCGAGTCCGCTGGTGAAGGCGCCGCCAGAGTTTTGGTGCCGCTGGGCTGCGTGGCGGCGGCGTGACGTTAACTTAATCGCCAAGCCTGGTAATGCCGAGTGTGCGCTCGATCTGCTTCCGAAGATTCTTGAGGCCCTTGTGTTCGCTCGGGGTCTTCGGAAGCGTGATTGATCCGAGGCCGTCATAGCCCTTGTTCGCCTCTAGCCGGGGGTGCTTGTTGTCGGATTTTTCAGAGTAGCCGTGGCGGCCAAGCAGAGAGGTCAATTCAGCCGCAACTCGCTTCGGATCCTTCGTCGCTCGCGCGAGGTCCTGCGAGAGTTCCGCAAGTGCGGGCGACGCTGGCAATCGCTCGACGACACGCTGAAGAATAGTCTTCGACCTTGGATCAAGCCCGATCTGATCTGCGACAGACAACGTCGTCTTCGCCGCAAACCGAAGTCTGTCGGAGATTTCTCCAGCATAAACTTCTGGCCCAACCCGGTTAACGAGGTTGTCGGTCGAGAACTCGGCTTCATCTGTCCCGACACTTGCAGCCGGACCGACGATTAACTGCTGTTCCAGTTGGCGGATTTTGTCCTGTAGGTTCTCGATTTCGTCGAGGTAGAGTTGTTCGCTTTCCGCTGCAGTCAGCCGGTTCCTGTCGCGCTCGCGCTGGGCGCGGAGAGCCTGCTCCTGCAGTTCGGTCCAGTCCCAACCGAAGGTCGGCATCTGACTCCGCAGAGCGGATGCCGCCGCTCTGACCGCAGCAGCAAGTTCTTCCCCGTTCTGAATTTGCCACCCGAGGTAGTATCGCCTGATGATACCCTGGCCGGGGACTGACAGGCCAACCGTGCCCCCGTAGGCGTTGCGAGCTTCACTCTCATCACGTAGATCGAACGAGAACGTTCGATCCGGTTCGACAACCACATGGGCGATCCCGCCGAGATCGTAGGCCAATTTTTCGATTTCCTGCTGGCTGAGAAGCCAGGACGAGTTCCCCGTAGCCGAAACGTAGACGGTCGGAAGCCATTTCGCCGCTTCGCCCAAAGTCACTGATTTGGCCGTCGCGAGACCGTCATCGCTGCTCTCGAGCCAAACAGGCTGGTCGGTGACCCTGAATATCTGGTCGGTCCCGCCCCATCCGTTCTGCAAGAGTGCCTTGATGATGTAGGGCTTGCGCGGGGTGTCGAGCCGCGCACCCGGTGTCTTAGCGATGCACTGGGTTCGGAGGCGAACCAGATCCTGTCCCCCCTCCGCCGCGGAGCGTTTCAGGACACACTCCGTGCGCCAAACACGCCCGAGATCATCGGGTAGATCGTGCCGAGCACCGATCGCGCTCCAGCCTTCGCTGGACCGCAACTCTCGCATGCGGAGTTCTTCGCCAGTACCAGTAGTCGAGCGGATGTGAACATTCGCGCCATCAAGCTCCGCCTCCGAGTCGCTCGAAAGCACCGTCTGATGCCGCATGCCACGGATCCAGGCTACCACTTCCGACACGAAGGCGGCCCGGTTGTCACTTGGTCGGACAGGAAACTCGCTTGAGAATTGAAGCATATACCGAGGATCGGGAATCCGCGTTTGGCGGTCAATCCCTAAACGTCGCTGGTGGCGCAGATACCGTCGAAGGCAGCGCCGATCTCGACCGCACCAGGTAAAGGGCGGCGGGCGCGGCGTTGTTGGTCTTGGGCGTGATGGCCGATGCCGAGTTGTTATTGTGGACCACCCGGCTCAAATCTTCCGACTGGATAGGTCCAGCGCCCAGCATTCAACTTGCCGCCCCCATTCCAGCGGCAACGGCTCCAGCACGCGCGCCAGCGTCACCTCCGGCCCCTGCTTCCCGTCCAGGATCGCCTCCACGATGTCGGGCGCGAGTAGCGTGAGGCGCAGGACGCGCGTCATGTAGGACGGCGCGATTCCCTCGCGCTCGGCCAGTTCGGCGATGGTGGCGAACTCGCCTGACTCCAGCATGCGCTTCCAGCGGAAGGCGCGGGCGAGTGCCTTGACGAGCGTATTGTCGGTCCGCCGGGGTTGCGTCACGCCCTCGGGCAACTGCATCTCCTTGCGCCCGCCGCGCTTCACGATGCGGAATGGCACGTGGACTGTCACCGTTTCGGGGACTGCCGTCGCGCGGGTCATGCCGCTGCTCCGATGCTGCCAGACAGCATCTCGCGCGCGAGCCCGCCGAGGCCGTCCATCCGGAGCCGGACGTTCAACCCGCCTGTGTCGATATCGACGCGCTCGACCAGCAGCGTGACAATGCGCGCCTGCTCGGCAGGGAACAGCTCTTCCCACAACGGGTCGAGTTGCTGCAGGGCCGCGCGGGCATCGGCCTCGGTGATGTCGTCGGCATGGGCGCGCGCCGCCTTCCACGTCCCCGCGATAATCTCGGGCTGGCGGAACACGGCGCGCAGCTGGTCGATGACGGCCGCCTCGATCTCGCCCGCGGGCACGCGGCCGACGGGACACGATCCGGCGCCATGCTTCAGCACCGTCTGGCTGACGTAGTACCGGTAGAGCCTGTCGCCCTTGCGGGTATGCGTCGGGGAGAACGCGGCGCCGTCCGGACCGAACAGCAGCCCCTTCAGCAGCGCCGGCGTGTCGGCGCGAGTCCGCATCGCCCGCTTGCGTGGACTTTCCTGCAGGATGGCATGGACGCGGTCCCACGTCTCGCGGTCGATGATGGCCTCGTGCTCGCCGGGATAGCTCTCGCCCTTGTGGATCGCCTCGCCGATATAGGCGCGGTTGCTGAGCATCCGGTAGAGGTACTTCTTGTCGATCCGGTTGCCACGCGGCGTGCGGATGCCACGCTTGCCCACCTCCCGCGCCAGTTCCGTGCCCGAGCCGATCTCGAGGAACCGCGCGAAGATCCATCGGACGTGTTCGGCAGCGTCGTCTTCGACCACCAACTTCCGGTTCTCGACGCGATAGCCGTAGGGCGGGACGCCGCCCATCCACATGCCCTTCTTTCGGCTCGCGGCGACCTTGTCGCGAATGCGCTCGGCGGTGACCTCACGCTCGAACTGGGCGAAGGACAGCAGGATGTTCAACGTCAGCCGACCCATCGACGTGGTCGTGTTGAAGCTCTGCGTCACCGAGACGAAGGTCACGCCGTTGCGGTCGAACACCTCGACCAGCTTGGCGAAATCCGCCAGCGAGCGGCTGAGGCGGTCGATCTTGTAGACCACCACGACATCGACGAGCCCGTCGTCGATATCCTCCAGCAGCCGCTGAAGACCGGGCCGCTCCAGCGTGCCGCCGGAGATCCCGCCGTCGTCATACTGATCGCGGACGAGCACCCAGCCCTCAGAGCGCTGGCTGGCGATGAACGCCTCGCAGGCTTCCCGCTGGGCGTGGAGCGAGTTGAACTCCTGCTCGAGCCCTTCCTCCGACGACTTGCGTGTGTAGATCGCGCAGCGCTGCTTGCGCACGATGGGCTTGGTCATGTCCGCCTCCGCCGGTTCTTCAAGCCAAAGAACACCAGCCCGTTCCAGCGCGTCCCGGTGATCGCGCGGGCGATGGCCGAGAGCGACTTGTAGGGTCACCGGGCGAATTCGATTCTCGATGGAGTTGGAATCCATCTCGACGCGGCCGTCCCCGGCGAAGAGGACGAGGCCGTCCCAATGGTCCAGCGCGTAGGCAAGGGCGGTCCCGAGCTCGGACTTCGTCGAGATCCGGGCGGCCTGGTCCTTCAACCAGCCGTGCAGGTCCTCGAGCAGCGGCACCGTGCGTTCCTGCCGAACGGACCGGCGCTGGTCGGGCTGCTGACCGCGGATCTCCTTCTCGATGGCGTAGAGCGCCGCGATGCGCTCGAGCGCCTCGTCCACCAGGGGCGATCCGGCCCTGGGACGCGCGTCGATCAGCTTGCGCCTGGCATGCGCCCAGCAGAAGGCCAGTGTCAGGGGCGAGCCCTCGGCACGCCGGCCATCGGCCAGGCGGTCGTAGCCCTTGTAGCCGTCGACCTGCAGGATCCCCTCGAAGCCTTTCAGCATCTCCTCGGCATGGGCGCCCCCGCGGCCGGGCGCATAGGTGAAGACGACCCCGGGCGGCGCCGTGCCGCCCCATGGGCGATCGTCGCGCGCCATGACCCAGAGAAACCCGGTCTTGGTCTTTCCCGCCCCGGGGTTCAGGACCGGCAGCGTGGTCTCGTCCGCGAAGAGCTTGCCCGAGCCCTTCATGTGCTCGGCGATCCGCTCGACGACCGGGGTCAGATGGAAGGCGACCTTGCCCATCCAGTCGGCGAGCGTGGAGCGGTCGATGCCGATCCCGTGCCGTGCCATCATCCGGGACTGGCGGTAGAGCGGCAGGTGCTCGGAGAACTTCGACACGGCGATATGGGCGAGCAGCGCCTCGGTCGGCAGCCCACCCTCGATCAGCGCCGGCAGGGGTTTGGCCTGCGCGACGCCGCTGCGCCCCCTGGGGCAGGCGTAGCGCGGGCGGATCGTCACGATTACCCGGAACTGGGCCGGGGTGACGTCCAGCCGCTCCGAGCGGTCCTCGCCGATCTGCACCATCTGCCCGCAGCCGCAGGGACAGGTCAGGTCCTCGGGCGCGATGACCTGCTCCTCCCGCGGCAGCTCCTTCGGCAGGTTGCGCGGTCCCCGGGGCTGGCGGGGCGGCCGTTTCCCGGTGCGCGCCTGCGCGGCGGCGTCATGCTCTTCGGTGGCGGTCGCGATCGCCACCTCGATATCCTCGAAGGCCAGTTCCATCTGGTCGGGGTGGAGCTTCTCGGAGCGCGGCCCGAAGCGGGCCCGCTGGAACTCGCGCACCAGGTGCTCGAGCCGGTCATTGCGCGCGCGCAGATCGGCATTCTCCGCCTCGAGATGCTGGCGCAGCTCGGCCTCGGCCGTCAGCGCCTGTCGCAGCTGCGCCTCGACCGCGGCCCGCAGGTCGGGCGCCAGCCGGGCCAGGAGATCGGGATCGAGCGCGTGCGACATGGGAATGATTTACCCGATGCCGCCGGGAAAACCCAACGAAACCAGAGGGCTGATTCAACTCGCCGCAGCTGGCGGAAGCACTCGTTGCGTCGTCACCCGCCGCCAGTCCAGACCCTCGAAGAGCGCCTCGAACTGCGCCCGGCTGAGCCGCATGACCCCGTCCCGAACTCTGGGCCAGGCGAAGCTGCCGCTCTCCAGCCGCTTGTAGATCAGAACCAGACCGCTGCCGTCCCAGACGAGAATCTTCAGCCTGTCGCCCCGCTTCGAGCGGAACACGACCGTCAGCCCGGAATGCGGATCGAGGCCCAGCTCGTTCTGTACCGTCGCCGCCAGCCCGTCATGGCCGCGCCGGAAATCCACCGGGCGCGTGGCGACGACGATCGGCATGCGCTGCCCCGGAACGATCATGCCCGCGTCGCCCCCAGGGCGGTGACGATCTCCGCCAACCGGGCCGCCGACGTCGTGCCGGGCAGCCGGATCACCAGGCTGCCCGCCTCTATCTCGATCCGGTCCTCGCCTTGGCCGGACCTGGGCGGGGCTGCCGGTGCATCGACGATCAGCGGCACGAACTCCGCTGCGCCCGGCAGACCCGGCGCGTCCACCGGAAAGGCGATCCGTCCCTCCCGGGCATGCCGGCGCCAAGTCGTCAGTTGTGACGGCAACAACCGATGTCGACGGGCGACCTCGCCGACCCGGGCTCCGGGCGCGAAGCTCTCCAGAACGATCCGCGCCTTCGCCTCGTCCGGCCAGGTCCGCCGCCCCGTCGGTTCCTCCAGAACGTCGAAATGTCCCGCAAATCCATCCTTCATTCCGCCCTCCGCGCCTGCACCCGGCCAGAATGCGCGGCTTCAGATCACGCCGGAAGCCGCAAAGCCGATGGGGAGAAAACCTCGCTTACAAGGCGGACGCTCCTGGGCCCGCATCGCCTCGCTCATCGCAACCGCGAAAATTAACGGCGTCGAGCCTTTCGCCTACCTCAAGGTGACGCTGGAAGCCATTGCCGCCGGACACCCGCAGAGCCGGATCGATGATCTGCTTCCCTGGAACTTCCAGCCGTCAAGCTGAAAGCCCAGTGGCTTCCAGACACCGCTTACAAAGTATCGAACGTCCACTGCGCCCAAGTCGCCACCGAAGCGATGCCGTAATACTCTCAGGCTAGCAGCGGCTAGACGCGGATTGGGTGGATGGCTCCGTTCGCGCCATCGTGCCCTCGACGCTGCTGGTGCTTGACCAAGCGCGGTTTCGCCGGCTGCTGGAGCGCAATGAAGTTCTTCAAGATGACGTCCGCGCGAGCGCCGTGAAGCGCGGGAGCGATCCCTGCCATTTGTTCGGACACACGAACGCCCGACGCCCGGCAGACGACCGCGCGTCGGTGTGACGTCAGTCCAACGTCGCGTCGAACTCGATGACGCTCCGCTCATCCTCGGAGGTTGGCGCGACGATGATCTTGGCGTTGGCAATGCCCGGCCCGGAAAACTCGATCGACCGCTCCAGCAAGTCGTCCGCGCCCTGTGCGACGGGATAACCGTTGCCGTTCAAGTTCTCTTCCCATTCCGCAAAGAGAACATCGACATCGGCTCCCGTCTCGATCGAGAACATGCGCACGGTCGACCCGATGGCGCGGTCCGTCACGACCTCCGTGTCGTCCGGAAAGGTCAGCACGTCGGGAATCCAGTCCTGCAGGTGCTCGTCGGCGTAGACGACAGCCGAAGCGGCCACCACGAGCCAGGCTGCAACGAGCGCATCCCTGATTGACAGGCGCAGGTAGGCCATGCACAGGCAAAGGGCACGTCCGAGCGGGACTGCCGGAAACAAGGGGCGGTTTTCGGGGGCAATGCAGATATTGGACATGACGGGTAAGTATCTCCTGGCGCTCCAGTTCCAAAGCTGTCGGCAAGAAATCACCGAAGCAGCCTTCCGATCAGCGTAGGGTGGCGTCGATTTCGATCACCCGGCCATCGTCGTCGCGACCCGGAGACACGATGATCTTCTCATTTACGATCCCGGTCCCGTTGAACTCTATGACACCGTCGAGCGGCTCGTCGCGTCCGCGCCCGATAGCGTACCCGTTCTCCCGCAGGGCCTCTTCCCATTCTATCAGCAGGTCTTCGACGTCCACCGAGGTCCGGAGCGTGAGCATGCGGAAGGTTGACCCGATCTGGCGGTCGGCCAGCACCTCGACATCCTCCGGCAGTTCGAGAACTTCGGGCAACCAGCCCTGCAAACGCTCCTGCGACTCGGCCGCCGTGGTCGTCCGCAGGATCAGCGCCACGGCGATGCAGACGGCGAGGAGCCAGATCGAGACGTTGGGGTGAAGAAACCTGCCGCGGGCGAGCAGGCGCGGCATCGATTTTCCGTATGGCGCGACTTTCGAGGCCTTCTGCGGATCGCACGCCTCGTCTGTATCGCTGGTTTGTATTGGCGGTGACATTCCATCCTTCTTCGCGGGTTTCGACGGCGACGCGGATGCCGCCGCTTGTTGGCTCGGTCGTTCACGTCAGTCGACCTTGGGAGACAGCGGGCACAGTCAATTGCCGCGGGACAGCAGCCTGTCAGCGCCGAGCGCCAGCTGCTCGGGATGACCGGACTCGTCGACGAGAACGAAGGACGATCGCCCGCGCTCGAACAGCGCGATGGTGCGTCCCTGGTATTCGAAGGCTGTCGGCGGGTCTTCTGCATCCTCGGCGCTCCGCGCGACGGCCATGAGTAGGAGTCGCCCGAGGTCCGGCGCATCGACGGCGATGGCGATGGCGGGGCGGTCGGGGGTGGCGACGATCTGCACGTCGCGCACTGTCCAGTCCTCCGGCAGGGGTGGCAGGTCGATGCCGAGCGCCGCGACGATCTCCTGCGCGTTCAACTCCGCGCTTTCGGGCTGCGACACCATCCAGTGCCGCAGGTCCAGCGCGGCCTGCGCGTCGAGGGCCGCCTCGACCAGCGGGCGCGCGCCCGCCGGACCAGAAGCCTGCCAGGCGACATGACCGGTCCAGCCGGCCGCGAACAGGACGACGGCAGCCGCGAAGGGGGCTGCGCGGCGCAAGAGGCGCTGTCCGCGCAGCCTATCCTGCAGGCGGCGCGCCTCAGCCACGAGCCGGGGCGGCGCGGGGTCGTCCGCCGCCGACAACGCCATGCGCAGCGCCGCGGTGTTGCCTGCATCGGCCAGCAGGTCCGCCGTCCGCTCCGGCCTCTCCTTGAGGTAATTGGCAACGGCGAGAGTGCGGTCGGGGTCCAGGCGCCCCTCCAGAAGCGCCAGAAGATCGGCCTCCAGTTCCGGGTCGGACTCAGTCCTGTCGCTCATCGCGTCCTCCCACGATCCTGAAGGGTTTCGCCGCGCCTGCGTCGACCGCGCCGTCCTCGAAGGCCCGGAGCGCTGCGCGGGCCCGGCCGACGCGCGACATCACCGTGCCCACGGGCACGCCCAGAACCTGCGCGGCCTCGGCCGGCCCCAGCCCCTCGACCGCCACCAGGTGCAGGGCTTCGCGCTGCTCGGCGGTCAGCGACAGGAACGCCGCGCGCAGCTGCGCGAGCCGCGCCGCCATTTCGCCGGACGCCTCCACGAAGGACGGGCGCGTCTCCGCCCAGGCCTGTTCGCGCGCCTGCGTCGCCTGCGCGCTGCGCCGGCTGTCGATGAAGAGGTTGTGCAGGATCGCCATCAGCCAGACCCGCACATCCGCCCCCTCGCGGAAGGTCGCGCGCCGCTCCTGCGCCCGCACGAAGGTCGCCTGTACCAGGTCGTCTGCCGCCTCGGCGTCGCGGGTGAGCACTCGCGCGTAGCGCCGAAGGGCCTCCAGCTGTCCGACGATGTCGAGGTCGTCACGGGCCATGGCGGCTCACGTCTCCTTTCGGGCGCACGTCATGCAGATTTCTCCGCCGGGGCCTGCTGTCCCGAACGATACGACGATCCGGTTTCGCCCACATACCGCGCGTTTTCCTCGCGCAGCCGCGCCGCCGCGTCGTCGTAAAGGAAGGGCAGGAAGGCATAGCGCAGTCCGCGGGTCACCTTGCTCACCTTGTGCAACAGCGAGCAGGAGAACACGACGGCACCGCCGGGCGGCGCCTTGAAGCTGCGCGGACCGTATTCGGGAAAGCTGACCTCGCCGCCGTCGAAATCGTCGTTGAGATTGACCGAGACGGCGAAGCGGCGGTGCGCGGTGCCCTTCGTCGTGTTGTCGCGGTGGGCCGAGAAATGCCCGCCGTCCTCGGCTGCGTAGCAGGAGACGATGTAGCGCTCCATCCGCGTGACCCTGAACTGGTGGACCTTCGCGATCTCGGGCACGACCCGGCGCAGGAACCGCCCTTGGAGGGCGGAAATCAGGTCGCGATCCTCGATGTCGTAGTCCTTGCGCCGCTTGAAGCCCGGATCGGTCACGCCCACCGTCTTGCCGCCGATCTCGCGCATGAACCCGCTCTCGCGCCCGCCTTGCGCTTCGTAGAGGCCGATCAGGTGGCGGCAGAGCTCGGGCTCGAAGATGCGCGGCAAGAACAGGATCGGGGCCATGATCTCGACCCCGGCGAAGCGCGAGGGCGGGGGCAGATCGTCCAGAACGCCCATCACCTCCGCCAGGTCGCTGCGATCTTTCCGGAAGGGGATCGCGGCGATCACGCGCATCGTGGGGTCGATGATGACCCACTGCCGCGCCAGCGCCACGGGCCCGCGCGCTGGATCCGCCTCCTTGTCGGCGACACCGTAGCGCCGCGACGCGGTCAGGTCGAAATCCCAGAAGTGGCGATAGCCGGGGAGGCGGTTCTCCACGCGCCCGGTGGTCTCGTCCTCCGGGTCGACGCTCACGCCAAAGAAACAGGCCCGATCGTCGTCAAAGATGTCCGTCCGGGCGTGGGCGGCCTCGAGCGCCGCCTGCGCATGGGGATCGCCGGAGCTGCCGTAGAAGCAGAGGACAAGGTAGCGTCCCGCCGCGCTGTCGAAGGCATAGCGCGGATTTGAAACGCTGCGTTGAATGAAGCTCGGCGCAGGGTCGCCGGGCGTCAGCAGCGTCGTCGCGTCGATCTGGAGCGGTGAATCCATTCCGGCCCTCTTTATCGTGTTCGATGTGCATACGGAGGCGTCGGTCGATCCCATCCCGCATGCCGGAAAATTCTTGGCGCACTTCTTTCGGCGGATGGGAGTGCCTGGTGGCTCCGTAAATCGGGTGAACGCAGCGCCGTGCACCCTCGCGGCGCAAGAGCACGAACAGGCGCCGATAGCCGAACCTGCGACGTTCATTGGCCAGATCGTGCAGCCGCTGACGCAGCTCGGTCTCTGGCG